>NZ_RZOS01000819.1:0-1444 GCF_004022605.1 Mesorhizobium sp. M4B.F.Ca.ET.089.01.1.1 | reverse complement strand
CGCCAGGATCGAACGGGCAGGCCGCGACGAAGCGGGCATCTTGCAGGGATTTCAGCGGCCGCAGATTGCTGGCCACATTCGCGAGATTCGTGACTATCTCGAAAAGCCGAACGCGATTCTTCCCAATCCGATCGTTGTGGCCTTCATGAGTTCTGCAAGCCTCGAGTTGTTGCCACCGCCTAGCGGTGGCAGCGGAGGTCAGTTCGGTCACCTCACGATCGATATAACGAACGGCGCTCCCGGGTGGATCGTCGATGGACAGCAGCGATTTACGGCGCTCAATGAATTACGCGGTCGTGAGTTCGAAGTGCTGGTATCGGGCTTCATCTGTGACAGTATCGAGGAACTCCAAAAGCAGTTCATTCTCATCAACAACACCCGCCCGCTGCCAAAGGCGCTTGTCTACGAACTGCTACCGCAAGTCAGTGATCTGCCGCCGCGCATGTCCAACAGGAGCCAAGCGGCACTTATGATTGAGGCGCTGAACTATCGTGAGGGTTCGTCCCTGCGCGGCTTGATCCGCCAGCAGACAAATCCAAAAGGCATCATTCGCGACACCGTCTTGCAGCGTGTTGTCATGAACTCGCTGACAGACGGTGCGCTTCGCCTCTACGCAGACGACAACCAATTGCTGCTCGATCGCGGTGTCGATCTGGTCAGCGAATACTTCCATGCGGTGAAGCATGTGTTTGCTGATGATTGGGAGGGAAAGTCGCCGAAGACATCGCGACTGGTACACGGCGCCGGGATCATTGCGATGGGCTACGTCATGGAGGCGCTGCATGTAATGATTGGCGCAGAGGACCGAGAGTCCTTCGCTCGGGGGTTACGGCACCTCAAGGGTCGTACCGCCTGGAGTTCGGGTGAGTGGGCCTTCGGACACGAACGCCGGCGTTGGAATGGCTTGCAGAACGTTCCCTCGGACATCCGACAATTGTCGATGCACCTTGTGCAGGAACTGAAGCGGGCCCTGCCGCGCACTGTCGAGGCGGCGTAACGCCATGGTCTATGCGGTCAAGGAAATCTTCTACACGCTTCAAGGCGAGGGCCAGAACGCGGGGCGCGCGGCGGTTTTCTGCCGGTTTGCCGGTTGCAATCTCTGGTCAGGTCGCGAAGTCGATCGATCTAAAGCGATTTGCCAGTTCTGCGATACGGACTTTGTCGGGACGGATGGAGATGGCGGCGGCCGCTTCAGCGCCGCCGGTGATCTCGCCCAAGCGATTGCAGAAAAATGGCCGTCAGGCGACATACGACGTCGCTTCGCAGTCCTCACGGGGGGCGAACCGCTGCTTCAACTCGACGCTTCTCTCGTAGTGGCCCTTCACGCCAAAGGTTTTGAAATCGCTGTCGAGACAAACGGCACGTTGACGCCGCCTCCAGGGATCGACTGGATTTGCGTAAGCCCGAAGGCCGGCGCACCGCTGGCCCTGACACGAGGCAACGA
>NZ_RZOS01000818.1:0-1444 GCF_004022605.1 Mesorhizobium sp. M4B.F.Ca.ET.089.01.1.1 | reverse complement strand
CACCGATCCGGGGCGCGCCGAGCTGATGGCGCGCTTCAAGTCGGCTTGAGCGGAACCGGCCACAAACCCGATCCAGGCAACGCGACCGGCGGGCAATTGCCCGCCGGCACCGAAGCGGCTTTTTCGATGCGCGGCACCCTTCTTCGCAAAAACCTCATGACCGCGCTGCTGCTGGCGCCGGCGACGCTGTGGCTGGTGGTATTCCTGGTCCTGCCGTTCGTCGCCATCGCTATCTTCAGCGTCGGCGAGCGGGCGCCCGAGGGAGGCTACCAGGCAGCTTTCACGCTTGCGCAATACGCCAACCTGCCGGCGCGGGCGACCGCGTTCTGGAACACGATGGTACTGGCGCCGGTCGGCGCCTTCGCCTGCCTGCTCGTCGCCTATCCGGTGGCCTACTATCTGGCGCTGCGCGCGCCGGAGCGCTGGCGGCTGATCCTGCTGGCGCTCGTCGTCATCCCGTTCTGGACCAGCCTTTTGATGCGCACCTATGCCTGGATGTATGTGCTGGGCGGACGCGGCATTCCGGCCCTGCTCGCCTATGTCGGCATCGAGGACGTCCGGCTGATCAACACGCCGGGCGCGGTGCTGCTCGGCATCGTCTACGGCTATCTGCCGCTGATGATCCTGCCGATCTATGTCAGCCTGGAGCGGCTCGACCGGCGGCTGCTGGAAGCCTCCGCCGATCTCGGCGCGACGCCGCTGTCGACCTTCCTCGGTGTCACGCTCCGGCTGTCGCTGCCCGGCGTGATGACCGGCTTCTCGCTGGTGATGATCCTCCTGCTCGGCGAATATCTGATCCCGACTCTGCTCGGCGGCGGCAAGGTGTTCTTTATCGGCAACGCGCTGGTCGACCTGTTCCTGCAGTCGCGCAACTGGCCGTTCGGTTCGGCCATCGCCATCACGCTGGTGCTGGTTTCGGTCGTGGTGCTGATTGCCGCCAACCGCATCTCGGCCCGGCTGTCGGGCGCGCGCCGGGTGGACCTGATCTGATGCGCGCCTTCGTCGTTGCCGTTTTTGCCTTCCTCTACCTGCCAATCGCGCTGGTGGTGCTGTTCTCCTTCAACGCCGGCCACCATGCCAGCGAGTTCACCGGCTTCTCGACGCAATGGTACGGCAAGGCGCTGTCCAACCCGTTCCTGGTCGAGGCGCTGAAGAACAGCCTGTTCATCGCCACCACCAGCGCGCTTTTGGCGGCGGTCGCGGGCACCGCCGCCGCGCTCGGCCTGCAGCGCGTCGGGGCGCGGACGCGGGCTGTCTTCGACGGGCTATTGGGCGCCGCGATCGTCGTTCCCGGCGTCGTCATCGGCATCTCGACGCTGGTGGCGCTCGTGCAGCTGTTCGGCGTCGTCAATCCGTTCCTCGCCGAGTTGTGGCCGGGCGACCAGCCGCCGCGCCTGGCGCTCGGTTACGGCTCGATCATCGCCGCGCATGGCCTGTTCTCGAT
>NZ_RZOS01000817.1:0-1444 GCF_004022605.1 Mesorhizobium sp. M4B.F.Ca.ET.089.01.1.1 | reverse complement strand
TTTGGTTACACATGCCGGCGAGACGGACGGCGGCGACTGGCTGGTCGGCAATCCGAGCGGCCTGCAGCTCGCTTCGGCGCTGTGGATCGGCTCGGTCGGCCTGCTGATCCTCGGGCTTCAGCCGGTGCTGCTCGGCGCGCTCTACACCGAAGGCCATGTCACCGGCGACGAACTGGCGCTGGTTGCCACCGCCGAGATGATCGCCATCGCCATCGGCTCGGGCGTCGTGGCCATGGCCTTGTCGGCCCGCAACATGCGCTGGAAGAGCGCCATCCTCCTGCTCCTGCTGGCGGCGGCCAACTGGTGGACGGCCTACGCCGCCGGCGCCGACGCGCTGATCGGCGCGCGCAGCCTGGCCGGGCTCGCCGAGGGCGGGCTGGTCGCGGTCGCCACCGAGTTGATCGCCCGCTCGCGTCGCGCCGAGCGCATCGGCGGCTATTTCGTCACCGTGCAGACCTTGGCGCAATGCGCGCTGGCGCTGACCCTGGCGCTCTATGTCGTCCCGGCGGCCGGCGCGTCCGGCGGCTTCCTCGCCCTCGGCGTGGTCTGCCTCGCCTCGCTGGCGGTCGCCTGGATCGTGCCGGACGACTATGCCGACCTGCCGAAGGAAGAGCATTTCGCCAATGTGCTGACGCCCGGATCGATCGCCGCGCTGCTCTCGATCTTCTGCTACTTCATGTTCTTCGGCGCGATCTGGGCCTTCCTCGAGCCGCTCGGGGCGCAGTTCGGCATCGACGGCCGCACGGTAGGCCTGATGGTGTCGGCAAGCCTCGCCGCTCAGGTGGTCGGCGCCCTGACCGCGACGGTCTTCGAGGCGCGCCTCGACTATCGCCTGGCGATCACCGCCATCGGCGCCGTCGCTCTTGTTTGCTCCCTGATTTTCGCCAGCGGACCTGGCCTGACGATATTCTGGGTCGCCGCTTTGGTGATGGGCTTCATCCTGCTGTTCATCGTTCCCTACCAGATCCGCCTGGCGATCACCGCCGATGACACCCGCACCGCGGTCCTTCTGGTGCCGGCGGCCCAGCTCTTCGGCCTGGCGATCGGGCCGATTGCCGCCTCGCTGCTGATCGACAAGGACTTCCGGCCGGTGCCGGAATTCGCCGCCGCCAGCGCCGCCGCTAGCGTCGCGCTGCTCGGCCTGTTCATCCTCGTGACGCGGCGCCGCCGCGCCGTCGCCTGAGCGGAGAAGCGCGATGCCGAACGCCTGGAGCAACTGGTCGGGCCTGGTGCAGGCCGCGCCCAAGCTGATCGCCACTCCCGCCGATGCCGGTGAGCTTGCCGATCTGGTGCGCATCGCGCCCGGTCCGCTGCGCGTCGCCGGCGCCGGCCACTCCTTCACGCCGCTGGTCAAGTCCGACGGCACCATCGTCTCGCTGGAGAAGATCGAGGGGCTGGTCTCGCATGATGCCGCGACCAGCAGGGCGCGGCTGCGAGCCGGCAC
>NZ_RZOS01000816.1:0-1445 GCF_004022605.1 Mesorhizobium sp. M4B.F.Ca.ET.089.01.1.1 | reverse complement strand
GTCTGGAACCGGTGCGCCGGCGGCCCGGCATGTATATTGGCGGCACCGACGACAAGGCGATGCACCACCTGTTCGCCGAGGTCATCGACAATTCGATGGACGAGGCGGTCGCCGGCCACGCCACCTTCATCGATGTCGAGCTTTCGGCCGACGGCTATCTGACCGTCACCGACAACGGACGCGGCATTCCGGTCGATCCGCACCCCAAATTCAAGAAGCCGGCGCTCGAAGTCATCATGACGACGCTGCATTCCGGCGGCAAGTTCGACAGCAAGGTATACGAGACCTCGGGCGGCCTGCACGGCGTCGGCGTCTCCGTGGTCAACGCGCTGTCCGACCACCTCGAGGTCGAGGTCGCGCGCGGGCGCCAGCTCTATCGCCAGCGCTTCTCGCGCGGCATTCCGGTGAGCGGTCTGGAGCACCTCGGCGAGGTGCACAACCGCCGCGGCACCAGGACCCGCTTCCATCCCGACGAGCAGATCTTCGGCAAGGGCGCCGCCTTCGAGCCGGCGCGGCTCTACCGCATGACGCGCTCGAAAGCCTATCTGTTCGGCGGCGTCGAGATCCGCTGGACCTGCGATCCCTCGCTGATCAAGGGCAAGGACACCACCCCAGCCAAGGCCGAGTTCCATTTCCCGGGCGGTCTCAAGGATTATCTGAAGGCTACGCTCGGCGACGAGTTCCAGGTCACGCGCGAAGTCTTTGCCGGCAAGAGCGACAAGCAGGGCGGCCACGGCTCGCTCGAATGGGCCGTGACCTGGTTCGGCGGCGACGGCTTCCTCAACTCCTACTGCAACACCATCCCGACCGCCGAGGGTGGCACGCACGAGGCCGGCTTCCGCAACGTGCTGACCAGGGGCTTGCGCGCCTATGCCGACCTGATCGGCAACAAGCGCGCCTCGATCATCACCTCGGAAGACGTCATGATCTCGGCCGCCGGCATGCTGTCGGTGTTCATCCGCGAGCCGGAATTCGTCGGCCAGACCAAGGACAGGCTGGCGACGATCGAAGCCATGCGCATCGTCGAGACGGCGCTCCGCGATCCGTTCGACCACTGGCTGGCCGACAATCCGCAGGAAGGCTCCAAGCTTCTCGACTGGGTGATCGCGCGCGCCGACGAGCGCGTCAAGCGGCGCCAGGAGAAGGAAGTGTCGCGCAAGAGCGCGGTGCGCAAGCTGCGCCTGCCGGGCAAGCTCGCCGACTGCACGCAGAACGCTGCGGCCGGCGCCGAACTGTTCATCGTCGAAGGCGATTCCGCCGGCGGTTCGGCCAAGCAGGCGCGCGACCGCGCCAGCCAGGCGGTGCTGCCGCTGCGCGGCAAGATCCTCAACGTCGCCAGCGCCGGCAACGACAAGCTGGCGGCCAACCAGCAGATCTCGGACCTGGTTCAGGCGCTCGGCTGCGGCACGCGCTCCAAATACCGCGACGAGGATTTGCGCTACGAC
>NZ_RZOS01000815.1:0-1449 GCF_004022605.1 Mesorhizobium sp. M4B.F.Ca.ET.089.01.1.1 | reverse complement strand
CGCCGAGACCGCGCTGGTGATGCCTGGTGGCTGCATGTCGGCCTGCGTCTGGTGAACCTGGAAACGGCGGAGATCCTCAGCCGTCGCCGTGTCGGACGAGCGGCCGATGACGGCCGCCAATCTCTTAACGCAGCGGATATAGTCCCGGCGCGTGTCTTCGATCATGCGCTCGCGCAGCGAACTGCCGGATGGATGCAAAGGATCGGTGATTATCAGATGCTCCTCTCAAGCAGAAGGTTGACCCCTCATGCTCGGAGCGGATGACCGCCCGTCACCCTTGGTCGTTCACCGCCCCACCAACGCCGCCACCTACGCGCCAGCCTCGAAACTCGCGTGCTCCCGCGCGAGCGAATTCGTTTCATTGGTGCAACCACGACCTCAAGCGAGATCGCCGGCAGATCCGGTTTCCGGAAGCTGCGAAGCCGGCGTCCACGGCTAAACTTGCTGCGAAAAGCAGCCGTTGGGGCCGTGGATAGCTTTCGGGTCAGACTCTCCCGTTCCCTTTCGGTCTTTGCAGCACCGAGCCAGGCGCATCACGCTCGACACTGTAGAAAATATCGCATGCCCTCAGAGTGGGGGGAAAGGCGGTAGCGCTCTACCGACTCGAACCCCCAATAGGCGCCTCGCTCAAGTTTGCACCGCCGCGGATCCAGATCCGCCAACTTCCTTGAAAAGCGCACGCAATTCGGCTGGAGGGGCAGAAAGTTCGAAAAAGCTTCCAGGAACCCCAGGCAAACTGGACTCGGGGCGCGTATGGACTGTCTCAGGGCACGGATTCTTCAGTGTCAGGCCTTTGTTTCGGACTTAGAACGCCTTCAATCACGGTATCGAGCTTGGGCGGGGCCGTGGCATTGGACTCTAAACCCATCCCATTTGCCGCCGTCTCTAGGCCGGGGTACAACGTCGGCGGAAAACCTCTTGCACGCCCGTAAGTGTCTGTCCTCTCTGGATCAGGAGCAATCAAGAACAGCCAACAGAGGCAGCGCGACCATGCTCGAACCAGACCGTATCATCCGCCTGAAAACCGTTCTTTCCCGGACCGGTCTGTCCCGATCCACGATCTATCGCAAGATCGCCAAAGGCACCTTCCCACGCCAGATTCAGATCAGTATCCACGGTACAGGCTGGCACGAATCCGATATCAGTCGCTGGATCTCCAATCCCGTTTCGTGGCGTCCACAAGACCAGGGCGACAAGGCGTGATGAGGGTGATGTACACTGCGCGGAAAACTGGGCTTCATCGAGACGCAGCGGCACGGCGGCGAGGCTATTGCTTGAGCCCAGTGGGCCATGTCCATTACAAGCGTCGCCGAGGCGAACGAACACGGCAAACCAGAAACGATGGTCGGCCTCACGCTCAACCAGGTCAACTTTGGGTCTGGCCGCTTATCTCCTTTCAGAGCCCGCGCCGAATCGGTGGCCGCCCTCAGGCTGACAGAGCAAGCGTTC
>NZ_RZOS01000814.1:0-1450 GCF_004022605.1 Mesorhizobium sp. M4B.F.Ca.ET.089.01.1.1 | reverse complement strand
GATCAACTGGCGGGCCGGCGCCGAGACGTTGACGGAGACGGGCGGACCGCTGTTCACCAACCGCATGCGGGCGTCTGCCGTGCGCGGCGGCTGGCACCTCTGGGCCGACACCTACGCCATCGTCAACAAGCCGGGCGGCTACCTGTCGGGCGGCCGCGGCGACGAGCTGGCGGTCGCCGCAAGCCTTCCCGCCGAGACCTGGGGCTTCTGGGCCGAACGCGGCGCCACCATCATCCAGACCGACGAGCCGAAGGCGGCGATCGGCTGGCTCGCCGCCAATGGTTTTCGCGTGCCTTATGCAGATGAGGCGCGGCCGGCCGAGCCGGCGCATACGGCGAGTATTAATTAGGCGTCGGCGCCGACGCAGCTAATCTCCCCCACGAGGGGGGAGATTAGCCAATCACGCGGCTTTCGCCACGCCATCCAACTCGTCCAGCACCTCCGCCGAAAGCTCCAGCTCCGCCGCCGCAAGATTCTCCCGCAGATGCCCGACCGACGACGTGCCGGGGATCAGCAGAATGTTCGGCGAGCGTCGCAGCAGCCAGGCGAGCGCCACCTGCATCGGCGTCGCGCCGAGCCGTTCCGCCACCCGCGACAAAGTCGAAGACTGCAGCGGGCTGAAGCCGCCGAGCGGGAAGAATGGCACATAGGCGGTGCCTTCCCGCGCCAGTTGGTCGATCAGCGCGTCGTCGTCGCGGTGCGCCAGATTGTACTGGTTCTGCACGCAGACGATCTTGCAGATCCGGAGGCCTTCCTCGATCTGCGCGGGAGTGACGTTGCTCAGGCCGATATGGCGCACCAGTCCCTTGCGCTGCAACTCGGCAAGCGCTGTCAACTGCGCTTCGATCGAGCCCTCAGTCGGCCCCATCCCGAACATTATGCGCAGATTGACGACGTCCAGCACCTCAAGTCCGAGATTCCTGAGGTTGTCATGCACGGCCTGCTCAAGTTCGGTAGGCGAATTGGCCGGCAGCCAGGACGCATCGCTGCCGCGCCGCGCGCCGATCTTGGTGACGAGGACGAGGTCCTTGGGGTAAGGCGACAGCGCCTCGCGAATAATCTGGTTGGTGACGTGCGGGCCGTAATAGTCGCAGGTGTCGATATGGTCCACGCCCGATGACACCGCCTCGCGCAGCACCGCCAGTGCGGCATCGCGATCCCTGGGCGGACCAAACACATGCGGGCCGGCAAGCTGCATGGCGCCGTAGCCAAGGCGTTTCACGGTGTGGCTTCCGAGGGTGAATGTGCCGGACTTTTGGATGCTGGACATGCTGTTTCTCCTTGCTGTCGACGAGGCAGATAGGCGCTGTCGGCTGTTTCGATAATCGCTTATAATCCGGACAGGTTGTACGGGATGACGAACAATGGCGACGGATCTCAACGATCTCCAGGCGTTTATGGCGGTGGCGCGCGCCGGCGGGTTTTGCGAAGGAGCCCGCGCGACGGCGGG
>NZ_RZOS01000813.1:0-1451 GCF_004022605.1 Mesorhizobium sp. M4B.F.Ca.ET.089.01.1.1 | reverse complement strand
GGCTGCACCTAGTCATGCCGCAGCGCTTCTTCGTGCACGGCCAGGCGGCGCGCGGCGACCGCCATGTTTATGCCGCGCGCACCCGCTTCATCCCGGCCTCGTTGCTCTCCGCCTTCGAGCAGACGTCCTGGGCGAGCGTGCAGGCGAAGGACGATCCGCGCCGGCGGCCTGAGGTCAAGGTCGACCTCGGCGCGCGCATGCGCGGCATGTGGAAATAGGCCCGCCGCCCGCGGCCGTTTCCTTTGCCGGCAACCAAAGCCCGGACCTGGCGTTAACCCGCATTGACGTGGAGCGCGACGATGGACCCTGTAGCGGCGGCGGCAATGATCCTGCTTTCCTGCAGCCCGGACATGGCATCCTGCCATCCGGGAGAGGCACGGCCAGTCGTGTACCGGGACATGGCTCAGTGCTCCGCCGCTCTGCCCGACAGGCTACGCGGAAACGGCATGATAGGCAGGTGCCGGCCTATTGATGCGGCGACAGCCAGAAGCGGTGCCAACGGCAACCAGTTGGCGACCGTGCGCGTCACGCGAGGAACCGGCGCCAACGCCGTTTCGACGGACTACCTCGTCCTCCATGCCCCGGACTGACCAGCCTTCATCGTCGCTGGCCTCCTCACGAAACGTATCAGCACGCCCCTCCATCGCGATGGAACCATCAGCCAGCGGGCGGGTTTCCGTAAGCAAGACCTAATGCAAAGGAGACGGATATGAAGAACGTTGTTCTCGCCGCCATGCTTGGCATGGCCACGCTGGCGCCGGTGACGGCTCCGGTGCAAGCGGCAAGCCTGACCATCACCACCGACAACGGCACGCGCTATAGCGATGATTACTCCTGGCGCCGCCATCATCGCCACTATGCCATGCGCGATTATGACCGTGACAATCGGCGCCACTGGCGTCGCGACCGCGACCGCGACCGCTGCCATGTCAGGGTGCACAAGCGCTGGCACCACCACCGCCTGGTGATCAAGCGGGTGTGGAGCTGCGGCTACCACCGAGGCTGGTAACGTCATGGGCGTGGCGCGAACCGTGGCTTCAGGTCGAGCTTCGGTGAGCGCCTGTCCGACCTTGTGTCGGACTCTGCTTTAGCGGGAGGTGCCAATGCGTTTCGTTCCCGCCACCATGAGCCGGCGACAACGGCTTGGGCAGTTAGCCGGGCGGCTGTTCGTCAATGTCGTCGCCGCGCTTATCGCCGGCGTTGCCATTCTCTTGCTCGTGCTTTCGACCCACCATCCGGGGGCACCAACAGCGCCGCCCCAGGTCCTCACGACCACGGTGCCGTAGCCGCGGCCCGGCTTGCGCCTATCGAAGGGCAACGCCCTGGTGCTCCCGGTGCCCCGCCTTATTCTCCGTATCCCCCAAAATCATGGAACCTCCCGCCCCTTCCCGCGTTCTCTGGCGTTCGACCCCCGATCGTAAACCGGCGCCCGCCGACCTCCGCCCAACCCA
>NZ_RZOS01000812.1:0-1456 GCF_004022605.1 Mesorhizobium sp. M4B.F.Ca.ET.089.01.1.1 | reverse complement strand
GCGCTATCTCGGCCATGGCGCGCTCGCCGAGCGCGGCCTGCACGAGTTCGATGCCTGGGCCTCGACCTTCGGCGACGTGACGACCGAACTGGAGCTTCAGCCCTCCGGGAAATACAAGCCGGTCACGCGCTTCGCCAGCTTCGTCAACGTCCCCGAGCTGATCGCGATGTTCCGCTCCTTTGCCGATGTCGTGATGCCGCAGGACCTGCGCGACCATGTCAAGGTGCCCGCGATCTCGACCGGCCGGCGCCAGATCCTGACGGCCAAGCCCACGCCGGCCTTCAAGCGCTACCAGCTGGTGCTCGCCGAGCGCATCAAGGCGATCGAGATGCGCGACCGGCCGCCGGAGCCGGGGGACGATATTCTTCTCTCGGTCATCACCGACGGGCGCCATGCCGCGATCGATCTGCGGCTGGTCGATCCCGACAATGACGACGAGCCCGACAACAAGCTTAATCTTCTTGTCTCGAATGCCTTCCGCATCTGGAGGGAAACTGCCGGCAACAGCTATGTCCGTCCCGATGGCAAGCCCTACGAGATTGCCGGCGCCGCGCAGATGATCTTTTCCGATCTCGGAACGATCAACGTCGAAAAGACGCGGGGGTTTTCCGCCTATCGCTGGATTCGCGACGAGCTTGTCCACCTGGGGGTTCCCGCCTGCGAGATCGCCTTCATGCAGGATTTTAAGAAATCGGAAGCCATGCAGCGGCTGTTCGGCGACGTGAGAGCCGGCAAGGTGCGCTTCCTCATCGGCTCCTCCGAAACAATGGGCACCGGCGTCAACGCGCAGCTTCGCCTGAAGGCACTGCATCACCTCGACGTGCCCTGGCTGCCTTCGCAGATCGAGCAGCGCGAGGGCCGCATCGTCCGACAGGGCAACCAGCACGACGAAATCGACATCTTCGCCTACGCAACGGAGGGCTCGCTCGACGCCACCATGTGGCAGAACAACGAACGTAAGGCCCGCTTCATCGCGGCGGTACTGTCCGGCGACACTTCCATCCGGCGGTTGGAAGATCTGGGCGAGGGTCAAGCCAACCAGTTCGCCATGGCCAAGGCGATCGCATCCGGTGACCAGCGTCTGATGCAGAAGGCCGGTCTTGAGACTGACATCGCACGGCTCGAGCGCCTGCGCGCCGCCCACATCGACGACCAGCATGCCGTGCGCCGGCAGATCCGCGACGCCGAGCGCGACATCGAGCATTCGACGCGCCGTATCGCGGAAATCGGCAATGACGTAGAGCATCGCGTGCCGACCGCCGGTGAGGCCTTCGTCATGAGCGTGGCCAACGTTGCCTATAGCGAGCGCAAGGAGGCCGGCCGGGCGCTGATGAAGGAGATTCTAACCCTGATCCAGCTACGGCATGACGGCGAGACTCTCATCGCCTCGATCGGCGGGTTCGACCTGCCATTCTGTGGCGAGCGCTTCGGGCAGGGCGGCTATCGCTACACCACT
>NZ_RZOS01000811.1:0-1456 GCF_004022605.1 Mesorhizobium sp. M4B.F.Ca.ET.089.01.1.1 | reverse complement strand
GGCCGGGGACTTTCGACGTGGTGAAGCCGGCCCTCGCGCCCTCGGGCGACATTTCCTCGGCCTATTTCCAGATCGGCGAGGTGGCCTACGCCGTCGTCGCGCGAAGCGATGCGCGCGACCTCGACCGGGCCGCCGAAACGCTGGCCCGCACGCTTTACTGAGATCAACCAAGGAGACTGAACATGAACACCCCCAACCTGGGATATCGCGTGGGCAGCGGCGCCCAAACGGGCGCCCTCTATGACGAGGGCCTGCGCCGCCACATGCTGCGCGTCTACAACTATATGGGCCTTGGCCTGGTCGTCACCGGCGCCATCGCCTTCGCCGTGGCGTCGACGCCCGCGCTCTACGTGCCGATCTTCTCCAGCCCCTTGAAATGGGTGGTGATGCTGGCGCCGCTCGCCTTCGTGCTTTTGTTCTCGTTCCGCATGCAGACCATGTCGGCGGCGAGCGCGCAGGCCATGTTCTGGGCCTTCTGTGCGGTGATGGGCCTGTCGCTGGCCTCGGTGTTCCTGGTCTTCACCGGCACCAGCATCGCGCGCACGTTCTTCATCGCCGCCACCATGTTCGGCGCTACCAGCCTCTACGGCTACACGACCAGGCGCGACCTGACGCAGTTCTCGTCGTTCCTGATCATGGGCCTGATCGGCGTGGTCATCGCCAGCCTCGTCAACCTGTTCCTCGGTTCGACGGCGCTGCAGTTCGCCATCTCGGTGATCGGTATCGCCGTGTTCATTGGCCTCACTGCCTGGGACACGCAGACGATCAAGGAGCAGTATGCGGAGAATTTCGATGCGGAATCGCAGCAGAAGCTCGCCGTCTTCGGCGCCTTCTCGCTCTATTTGAACTTCGTCAACATCTTCCAGCTGTTGCTGAACTTCACCGGCGAGCGCGAGTAGGCCGAACCGTAGCAGGCAACAGGTCTCACCTTGCCGGGGCCGGAGGGCAACCTCCGGCCATTTCTTTGAGGGCAAACTGGCGCTCGGGTCCGTGCATCGTTCGTCGCCGCTTGGCCCACTGCAGTGCACTCCGCTGCTCTTGAGTTCACGCGCGGCCTTTTGCTAGCCTGCAGGTCACACCAGAGCGGTTCGGCGCTTCATGGGATCGCCGAACCGCTCTAGCCATTGGTTTCTGCGCAATTCCGGACGGAAAACCGTTACACACTTTCCTGGAATTGCTTAAGCGAGGGCGCATGGAACAGGACAGCCTTACGCTTCACGGTGACGGCATCTCGGCGACCATCGTCAGGCAGGGTGCCGAACTGGTCTCGCTGCGCGACAGTGAAGGAACCGAGCTTCTGTGGCAGGCCGGTCCGGCCTGGAAGCGCCATTCCCCGGTCCTGTTCCCGATCGTCGGCCGGCTGAAGGGCGACCAACTGCGGCACCGCGGCCGATCCTATCCGATGACGCAGCATGGCTTTGCCCGCGACAGGCGCTTTGCATGGACGGAGCAAGGG
>NZ_RZOS01000810.1:0-1469 GCF_004022605.1 Mesorhizobium sp. M4B.F.Ca.ET.089.01.1.1 | reverse complement strand
TCGCCATAGTGTTCCAGAACTACGCGCTTTATCCGCATATGACGGTGGCGCAGAACATGGCGTTTTCCCTCAAGCTGGCCAAGGTTCCCAAGACCGAAATCCAGACCAAGGTCAATCGCGCCGCCGAGATCCTCGGGCTGCAGTCGTTGCTCGAGCGTCATCCCGGGCAGCTTTCAGGCGGCCAGCGCCAGCGCGTCGCCATGGGCCACGCCATTGTGCGCGACCCGGAGGTGATCCTGTTCGACGAGCCGCTCAGCAACCTCGATGCGAAACTGCGTGTGCAGATGCGCTCCAAAATCAAGGAACTGCACCAGCGGCTCAGGACCACCACCATTTATGTGACTCACGACCAGATCGAGGCCATGACCATGGCCGACAAGATCGTGGTCATGCATGACGGCATCATCGAGCAGATCGGCTCCCCGCTTGATCTATACGACCGGCCCAAGAATCTCTTCGTTGCCGGCTTCATCGGTTCACCCTCGATGAACTTCATCAACGGCACGCTCGGCCCGGACGGCTTCCGCACGGACGGCGGTATATTGATGCCGGTAAAGACGGGAGACCAGCGCGCCAGCGGCATTTCCGCGACCTATGGCATTCGTCCCGAGCACTTCAAGCTCGACGCGGCAGGGTTGCCGCTCGAGGTCGTCGTGGTCGAGCCGACCGGATCGGAAACTCAGGTGCTCGGGCGCATGGGCGAACACAATGTCACCGGCGTGTTCCGCGAACGCATTGACGCCAAGCCCGGCTCGACCATCAACGTCACGCCCGATGCCGCCTGCATCCATCTGTTTGATATCAATGGGGGCCGCCTGAACTAGCGGTCGCCATCGAGTCGAAAGGCCGATCTTGCGGTGCGTTTTGGAGGATCGGCACCAGGGGGCGCTCTGGAGTCGATGCGCCCGACTACGATCCTGCCGTGTCGTTCCCTCCCGGGGCCCGGGAGGCGACTGTACCGATGCGTCTTGCTCAGTCAGCGTCGCCTTTTGACCAAGGCATTTCCTCCGGCATCTCGTTCTACTTGGCGATCCGCTCAGAGCGGATGTCGAGCCGAGGCTGAGCTCCTGCGCGGGGCGCTGGGTCGGCAGTCGACGCCGAGAGGTGAGAAGGTTGTGCGGATAGTGAAAGAGATTTGCTAGACTAGTTTCCGTCCATAAACGTGCGTATTTCAGTGCGTTTACAATGAGTTGCGCACGATTGAAAGCGCCTTGACGGGCGCGGACGGGTCGAAGAGTGCTGTTTGTCGCCAAAATAGTGTCACCGGCGCGTGCGGTGGCGGCCGGCATGGTCGGCGCGGGCAACCTGCGATCCCGGGGGGCAGCTCAGGTCGGCTTGAGGCGGGTGAAGATGACGAGGTTGTAGGCCACGACCGAGGACCAGACGTAGGTCTTGAAGTGATCGAGGCCGCGCCAGGTGCAACGCGCCAAACCGTAAGCACGCTTGAGGCATGAGATGCCGGCCTCGAT
>NZ_RZOS01000080.1:0-18379 GCF_004022605.1 Mesorhizobium sp. M4B.F.Ca.ET.089.01.1.1 | reverse complement strand
GTCCAGCGTGCCGGCGCCGGCGAGCTTCCGTGAAAACTGATAGAGGTCCTCCGTGGCGCGCGCCCGCGAGCGGGCGGCGATCGCCTGGCGCTGCACGCGCGCGGTCAGGTTGCTGGCGATGACGGCGACGACGAGGAAGATGGCAAGCGCGACAATGCTCTCGGGATCCCGGATCGTCAGCGTGTAGCGCGGTTCGAGGAAGAAATAGTTGAAGGCGAGCGCGCTAACCAGGCAGGCGTAGAGTGCCGGCCAGAGCCCGCCGGTCACGGCCGATGCAAGCACCGCTACGAGAAAGACGATGGCGAGATTGCGGACGTCGAGAAACTGGTCGAGGACCGCGCCGAAGGCGAGCGAGCCGGCGACATAGGCCGTGGCAAACAGATAGGGCCAGATCTCGAAGGGCTTCTGCTCGGCTGCCGTGCCGACAGTCTTCGGCACCGCCTCGCTGGCCTGCTCCGTTCCCGAAATGACGTGGACGCTGATGTCGCCAGCATCGCGGATGAGATCGTAGGTGAGCGAGCCCTCGATCAATTCCCGCCAGCGCGAGCGGGTCGGCCTGCCGATGACGATATGGGTGAAGTTGTTCGCCTTGGCATGGCGAACGATGTCCTGCGCGACGTACTGGCCCGGAATGGTGGTGACCTCGGCGCCGAGCTGCTCGGCAAGGCGCAGGTTCGCCGCCAGCCGGTCCTTGTGGTCTTCGCTCATGCCGGCCGAGCGCGGCGTGTCGACATGCAGCGCCGTCCAGGGGGCGCGAAGCCGGTCGGCCAGCCGGCGCGCATAGCGGATGCGGGCAGCGCCGCCAGGGCGCGCGTCGACGCAGACGAGCACCCTTTCGCCCGCCGCCCACGGCCCCGGGATGGCGTGCGACTGCATGTGGTTCAGCAATTGCTCGTCGACGCGCTGGGCGGTGCGGCGCAGCGCCAGCTCGCGTAGCGCCGTCAGATTGCCCGGCGAGAAATAGTTCTCGATGGCGCGCTGGGCGGTGTTGGGGAAATAGACCTTGCCTTCCTCCAGCCGCTTGATCAGGTCGTCTGGCGTGAGGTCGATGATCTCGATGTCGTCGGCCTGGTCGATAACGGAATCCGGGACCGTCTCGCGCACCCTGACGCGGGTGATCTGCGCCACGACATCGTTCAGGCTTTCGACATGCTGGATGTTGAGCGTGGTGTAGACGTCGATGCCGTGCGTCAGGATCTCCTGGACGTCGAGATAGCGCTTGGGATGGCGGCTGCCGGGAGCGTTGGTGTGGGCGAGCTCGTCGACGAGTACCAGGGCCGGGCGGCGGACAAGGATGGCGTCGATGTCCATCTCGTCGAGGACGCGCCCCTTGTAGTCGACCTGGCGGCGCGGAATCAACTCATAGCCTTCGAGCAGTGCCTGGGTCTCCTTGCGGCCGTGTGTCTCGACGATGCCGATCACCACGTCCACGCCGTCGGCCAGCCGGGCGCGTCCGGCCATCAGCATCTCGTAGGTCTTGCCGACGCCTGGCGCGGCGCCGAGGAAAATCCGCAGGCGGCCGCGCTCCTCCCGTTCCGCCTGCTCGAGCAGCGCGTCGGGAGAGGGTCTGGTTTCGTTGCTTCTGTCGTCCGGCATCTGATCCTGGCTCTGGCTCCAATCCTAAACATGGATGGCGCCGGGTATGCTGTCGATCCCTGGCGCCGCCATTCACGGTTTCGTGGCGTCGTCCAGAGCGAGGTTGAGCGCCAGCACGTTGACGACCGGCTCGCCGAAGACGCCGAGCTCGCGGTCCTCGACATGGCTTTCGACAAGCGCCTTGAGCTTGGCTTCGCTGATCTCCCTTGCCCTGGCGACGCGGGCAACCTGGAAATAGGCGGCCTCGGGGCTGATGTGCGGATCGAGGCCGCTGCCGGAGGTCGTCACCAGATCCATCGGCACCGGCTGGCCCGGATTTTCCGCCTTCAGGCTGTCCGCATCGCCCTTGATGCGGTCGATCAGCTTGGGGTTGGTCGGGCCGAGGTTGGAGCCGCCGGAGGCGGCGGCATTGTAGCCGTCGCCGGCGGCGGAGGGGCGGCCGTGGAAATAGCGGTCGCTGGCAAAGGCCTGGCCGATCAGTTCGGAGCCGATGACCTTGCCGTCCTTCGCGATCAGGCTGCCATTGGCCTGGCGCGGAAACAGCACCTGGGCGATCCCGGTCATGCCGATCGGGTAGATCAGGCCGGTGAGGACTGTGAAGAAGACGATCATGACGATCGCGGGTCTGATTTGCTTGAGCATGGGGATGGTCCTTATGCGAGGCCGAGCGCGGTGACGGCCATGTCGATCGCCTTGATGCCGACGAAGGGGACGATGACGCCGCCAAGGCCGTAGACGAGGAGATTGCGGCTGAGCAGCGCGCCGGCGCCGATGGCGCGGTATTTGACGCCCCTCAACGACAGCGGGATCAGGGCGATGATGATCAGCGCGTTGAAGATGATGGCCGACAGGATGGCGCTCTGCGGCGTCGCCAGATGCATGATGTTCAGCGCCTGCAGCGGGCCGGCGGTCTGGCCCGGCGCGACATAGAAGACGGCGAACATCGCCGGGATGATGGCGAAGTATTTTGCGACGTCGTTGGCGATCGAGAAGGTGGTCAGCGAGCCGCGCGTCATCAGCAGCGCCTTGCCGATCTCGACGATCTCGATCAGCTTGGTCGGGTCGGAATCCAGGTCCACCATGTTGCCCGCTTCGCGCGCGGCCACCGTGCCGGTGTTCATGGCGACGCCGACATCGGCCTGGGCGAGTGCCGGCGCGTCGTTGGTGCCGTCGCCGCACATGGCGACCAGCTTGCCCTTGCCCTGCTCGTCGCGGATCAGCTTCAGCTTGTCCTCGGGCGTCGCCTGGGCGAGGAAGTCGTCGACGCCTGCCTCCGCCGCGATCGCCGCCGCAGTCATCGGGTTGTCGCCGGTGATCATCACGGTGCGGATGCCCATCTTGCGCAGTTCGGCAAAACGCTCGCGGATGCCGCCCTTGACGATGTCCTTCAGGTGGACGATGCCGAGCAGGCGCCCGTCGCGCTCGACCGCCAGCGGCGTGCCGCCGGACTTGGCGACCTCGTCGGCGATCGCCTGCAGATCCCGGATCGTTTCAGTGCCCGGCCGCGTCGCATGGCTGGCTGATGTCAGCTGGTTGACATGGGCGAGCACGGAATCGACGGCGCCCTTGCGCACCGACGAGCCGTCGACGTCGACGCCGCTCATGCGGGTCTGCGCGGTGAACGGCACGAAGGTCGCGTGCAATGTCGCCATGTCGCGGGCGCGGATGGCGTATTTCTCCTTGGCCAGCACGACGATCGAGCGGCCCTCCGGCGTCTCGTCGGCCAGCGAGGCGAGCTGCGCGGCGTCGGCCAGCTCCTGCTCGGTGACGCCCTTGACCGGACGGAACTCCGTCGCCTGGCGGTTGCCGAGGGTGATGGTGCCGGTCTTGTCGAGCAGCAGCGTGTCGACGTCGCCGGCGGCCTCGACGGCGCGGCCGGACATGGCCAGCACGTTGAAGCGCACCAGGCGGTCCATGCCGGCGATTCCGATGGCCGACAGCAGCGCGCCGATCGTCGTCGGGATCAGCGTCACGAAGAGCGCGACCAGCACCGTCACCGAGATGTAGCCACCCGAATAGGAGGCGAAGCTCGGGATGGTGGCGGTGGCCAGCACGAAGATCAGCGTCATGCCGACGAGCAGGATGTTGAGCGCGATCTCGTTCGGCGTCTTCTGGCGCGCAGCACCCTCGACCAGCGAGATCATGCGGTCGAGGAAGGTGTGGCCGGAGGCTGCGGTGATGCGCACGCGGATCCAGTCCGACAGCACCTGCGTGCCGCCGGTGACGGCCGAGCGGTCTCCGCCGGATTCGCGGATGACCGGTGCGGATTCGCCGGTGATCGCCGCTTCGTTCACGGAGGCGACGCCTTCGATCACCTCGCCGTCGGAGGGGATGATGTCGCCGGCCTCGACCAGCACGACGTCGCCGACCTTCAGGCTGGTGCCGGGCACCAGCTTGAACCTGGCGCGGTCCTCTCCGGCGAGCAGCTTGGCCTGGGTCTCGGTGCGCGCCTTGCGCAGCGAGTCGGCCTGCGCCTTGCCGCGGCCTTCGGCGACGGCTTCGGCGAAGTTGGCGAACAGCACGGTGAACCACAGCCAGATGATGATCTGCAGTGTGAAGCCGCGATCGCCGCCGCCGGTGAGCAGGTCCCTGACGAACAGCACGGTGGTGAGCAGCGAGACCACGGCGACGACGAACATCACCGGGTTCTTGACCAGCGTGCGCGGGTCGAGCTTCCTGAAGGCGCCGCCGATGGCGGGCCACAGGATGCGGGCATCGATGATGCTGGCGGATTTGGACTGGCTCATTTTGAGGCTCCAGTATCGATGGTGTTGGACGACGCCGAGCGGTCGGGTACCGAAAAGGGCGGCCCGTAGACCAGCAGCCAGATCACGATCATGACCACTGCCAGGCCGAGGAAGGTGGATATGGTCGGGAAGGGAGGGGGAGTTGCCTCCCCCTCATTGTCAGCTCGGGGCCGAGCCTTGCGACGCATGAAATTGAGCCAGGACATGACCTCTATCCAGGGTGGCGCGGGCTCAGAAAGTCTGCCCGTGGATCATCGCCAGGTGCTCGACGATCGGTCCGATCGCCAGCGCCGGGAAGAAGGTGAGGCCAACGACGATCAGGATGACGCCGACCAGCAGACCGACGAACAGCGGGCCGTCGGTGGGGAAGGTGCCGGCCGAGGCGGGCACCGTCTTCTTCGCCACCAGCGAGCCGGCGATGGCCAGCGCCGGGATGATGACCAGGAAGCGGCCCATCAGCATGCCGATGCCGAGCGTGATGTTGTACCAGGGCGTGTTGCCGGTGAGGCCGCCAAAGGCCGAGCCGTTGTTGGCAGCGGCGGACGTGTAGGCGTAGAGGACCTCGGAGAAGCCGTGCGGACCGCCATTGCCCATCGAGGCGACGGCGCTCGGCAGGACGACTGCGATGGCCGTGAAGATCAGCATCGCCAGCGGCAGGCAGAGGATGGCGAGCATCGCCATCTTGACCTCCTTGGCCTCGATCTTCTTGCCAAGATATTCGGGCGTGCGACCGACCATCAGGCCGGCGACGAAGACGGTGACGACGATGAACATCAGGATGCCGTAGAAGCCGGCGCCGACGCCGCCGACGATGACCTCGCCGAGCTGCATGTTGAGGATCGGGACCAGGCCGCCAATGGCGGTGAAGGAGTCATGCATGGCGTTGACCGCGCCGCAGGAGGCGGCCGTGGTGATGACGGCAAACAGCGCCGACGCCGCGATGCCGAAGCGCGTCTCCTTGCCTTCCATGTTGCCGCCATCGATGCCGAGCGCATGGACCAGCGGATTGCCAGATGCTTCTGCCCAGTAGCAGACGGCGACGCCGGCGACGAACAGCACGCCCATGGCGGCGAGGATCGCCCAGCCCTGGCGCTGGTTGCCGACCATGCGGCCGATGACGTTGGTGAGCGCCGCGCCCAGCGCGAAAATCGTCACCATCTGGATCAGGTTGGAGATCGCGTCGGGGTTCTCGAAGGGATGCGCGGCGTTGGCGTTGAAGAAGCCGCCGCCATTGGTGCCGAGCATCTTGATGGCGACCTGCGAGGCGACAGGGCCGAGGGCGAGCGTCTGCCTGGCGCCCTCGAGCGTGGTGGCGTCGACATAGGGGCCAAGCGTCTGCGGCATGCCCAGCCAAACATAGACGAGGGTGAGCGGGACGCAGAGCGGCAGCAGGATGTAGAGCGTGCAGCGGGTCACATCGACCCAGAAATTACCGATCGACTTCGACGAGGCGCGGGCGAAGCCGCGGATCAGGGCGACCGCGATGGCAATACCGACGGCCGCCGAGACGAAGTTCTGCACGGTAAGGCCGGCCATCTGCACCAGGTAGGACATGGTGCTTTCGCCGCCATAGTTCTGCCAGTTGGTGTTGGTGACGAAGCTGGCGGCGGTGTTGAAGGCGAGGTTTTGCTCGACGGCGGTCATCCCAGCGGGGTTGTAGGGCAGCACGCCCTGCAGCCGCTGAAGGGCATAGAGCAGCAGGAAGCTCGCCAGGCTGAAGACCATGATGCCGGCCGCATAGGTGGTCCAGTGCTGCTCCTCGCGCTCGCTGGTCCCCGAAATGCGATAGAGCCCGCGTTCGATCGGGCCGAAGACCGGCGACAGCAAGGTGCGTTCGCCGTTGAAGACCCGGTACATGTAGCCGCCGAGCGGCTTCACCAGCAAAACCACGATCCCGCAATAGACGAGGATCTGTATCCAACCGTTGAGAGTCATGAGAAGAGCTTTCCGTGCCTTGCGCCAGATGCGGTCAGAAGCGTTCCGGGCGAACGAGGGCGTATGTCAGGTAGACGAGCAGGAACAAGGTCACGCCACCCCCGAGGAAATAGTCGAGAAGCATTTTCGGGCCTTTCGCTCAGAGAATGTCGCAGGCTTTGATGTAGGCGAAGGATAGGGCGAAGAACAAAACGCCTATCCCGATAACGATGACGTCCATCGCGCGTGGTCCTTATTTCCGGTTGGCTTCGGCCTGCTCGCGGTCGGCAGGGTCAGAGCGGCACGAGACACCGCCGCGACTGCAATGCTGCAGCCGTTACGGGGTGCTTGCCCCCGGGAATATGGATCGGAAGGCCATAAAGGTTCGAGACGGAGCGGACAGGAAAGAAATAGGAATCCCATAAAGATTTCGGACCGCCGGACCGGCGTCACCTCTCACTGTCCCGAGGGGCACTTGCAGGCTGGCCCCACCGGATTATCAATAGTCTCGAGACACATTCTGCGCGGCTCCCAGGCTTGGCGACGCCCGGTCGATACTCCGAGGAAGGATAGAAATGCTCGACATCGCACCATCTCAGCAGGCGGCCACCTGGCTCGGTTCCTTCGCCCGCGCGCTCGAAGCCGGCGACATCGAGGCGGTGGCCAATCTTTTCGTCGAGGACTGCTACTGGCGCGACCTGCTCACCTTCACATGGAACATCAAGACCATGGAGGGTCGGGCGGCGATCCGCGACATGCTGGTGGCGACGCTCGCGACGGCACGGCCGTCGCGGTGGTACCTCACCGGCGAAGCGAGCGTCGACGATGGCATCATCGAGGCCTGGTTCAGCTTCGAGACGGTCGTTGCCAGGGGCGAGGGGATCCTGCGCCTCAAGGACGGTCGCTGCCGGAGCCTGTTCACGGCGATGAGCGAGCTCAAGGGGTTCGAGGAGCAAAAGGGTCCGGCGCGTCCGCTCGGCATCCGCCACAAGGCCGATCCCGATCGCGAGACCTGGGCGGAGGCGCGGGCACGCGAGGCACGCGACCTCGGTGTCAGGGAGCAGCCCTATTGCCTTGTCATCGGCGGCGGCCAGGGCGGCATCATGCTGGGCGCAAGGCTGAGGCAGCTCGGCGTTCCCGCGCTCATCATCGAGAAGAATGCGCGCGCAGGCGATTCCTGGCGCAACCGCTACCGGTCGCTCGTGCTGCACGACCCGGTCTGGTACGACCATCTGCCTTACATTCCGTTCCCGGAGAACTGGCCGGTGTTCACGCCCAAGGACAAGATGGGCGACTGGCTGGAAATGTATGCCCGGGTGATGGAGCTCAACTACTGGGTCGCCACCAAATGCGTCAGCGCCGCCTATGACGAGGCCGAACAGGTCTGGACGGTCGTCGTCGACCGCGTCGGCCAGCGCATCACGCTGAAGCCGAAGCACATCGTCTTCGCCACCGGCGCCTACGGGCCGCCGCGGCGGATCGACCTGCCCGGCGCCGAGGCCTTCAAGGGCGAGATCCTGCATTCCAGCCTGTATGCCAGTGGCGAGAAGTTCCGCGGCAAGCGGGTCGCGGTCATCGGTGCAGCAAGCTCCGGCCATGACGTCAGTGTCGACCTCTGGGAAAGCGGCGCCAAGGTGACCATGGTCCAGCGCTCGCCGACCACGGTGGTGAAGTCCGACACGCTGATGGAGGTCGGCTTCGAGATTTTTTCCGAGAAGGCACTGGCGCGCGGCATGACCACCGACAAGGCCGACATGATCGTCGCCTCGACGCCGTTCGCGCTGGTGCCCAAGGGCCAGCGGGCGCTGTACGACGTCATCCGGAAACGCGACGCGGACTTCTACAAGCGACTGAGCGACAGCGGCTTCGCCATCGATTTCGGCGAGGACGAGACCGGCCTGCTGATGAAGGCCTATCGCACCGGCTCCGGCTTCTACATCGATGTCGGCGCCTGCGAGTTGATCCTGAACGGCGAGATCGCGGTCAAGAGCGGCGTCGGCATCAAGTCGCTGACACCGAGCGGCATTCTGTTCGAGGACGGCAGCGAGCTTGCCGTCGATGCAATCGTCTGCAGCACCGGCTTCCAATCGATGAACGAGACGGTGGCGCAGATCGTTTCGCGCGAGGTCGCCGACAAGGTCGGTCCGTGCTGGGGCCTGGGCTCCGGCGTCAAGGGCGACCCCGGACCCTGGCAGGGCGAGTTGCGCAACATGTGGAAGCCGACGGCGCAGGAGGCGCTATGGTTCCACGGCGGCAATCTCGCGCTGTCGCGGTTTTATTCGAAGTTCGTGGCGATGCAGATCAAGGCGCGGATGGAGGGGATTGAGACGCCGGTTTATGGCGAGCCGAACAACGCCGGGTAAGGTCGACCCCCACTCCGTCGAGCTTCGCTCGCCACCTCTCCCCCGATCGACGGGGGAGAGGAAAGGCGCGAATTCGCCAACCCTGGCGCGCCCTTCCTCTCCCTCCGGAGGGGGGAGAGGTGGCGCTGCGAAGCAGCGACGGAGTGGGGGAAGCCATTCGCCAAACGTGCCGCCACCGCAACCTGGGCATCTCCCCTCACGTGGGGGGAGATTGGCCAATCACTTTCCAAAATGCCTGGCTGCAACCTCGACATGAGTGTGATGCGCATGCGGCTCGAAGCGTTCGGTCTCATTGGGGTCGCCGGCGTCGTTCGGCCACCAGGTGCCGCCGATGACGATGCCTTCTGAGACCAGCCGCTGATCGGCGACCAGCGCGGCGCCGACCGCGTCGACGAAGGTGAAGCGGCCCGCTTGCTGTCGCAGAACCGCGACGTCGCCGATGCCGCCGACCTTGAGCGTGCCAAGCGCCGGCCTGGCGATTGCCTCGCCCGGCCGCTGCGTCGCTGCGCGCAGAACCTCGACCAGCGGCATGCCGAGCGCCATCAGCTTCGACATGCAGACGAGGATGTCGAAGGCGGGGCCGTCGACGCAGTAGAGATGCACGTCGCTCGAGATGACGTCAGGCGCAAGTCCCTCGCCGAGCATCGCCTTCGCGACTTCGAAGTCGAAGGAGCCCATTCCGTGGCCGATGTCGAAGATGACGCCGCGCTCGCGCGCCAGCCGCATGTCCGGGCGCACCGCGCCCGAGGCGAACACCGGCGCGTTGGGAAATGGGCGGAAGCAGTGGGTGAGGATGTCGCCCCGGCGCAGCCGAGGCAGCACTTCGGAGCGGCCGGGCGGCGGCTCGTCAATATGCGCCATCAACGGCAGGCCGGCCTGATCGGCCGCTTCCAGCGCCAGGTCGACCGGGGCGATGCCGCTGGTGCCGCCGGCATGCTTGCCGGAGCGGACCTTGACGCCGACGACGACATCGGCGTGCTCGCGCACCGCGGCCACCGTCTCGCGTGGCTCGCAGAGCCGCAGATCGCTGCACTCGCCGACGGAGACCGTCTGCGCGAAGCCGAAGATGCCGGCGAAGGAGATGTTGACGTAGGCGAGGATGCGGACCCTCGAGCGCTCGATGACGTGACGGCGGAAGCCGAGGAAATTGCCGGCGCCGGCGCTGCCGGCGTCGATGAAGGTGGTGGTGCCGCTCTTCGCCAGCCGGTCGGCGTCGACACCGAGCGAGGTGCCGCCCCAATAGACGTGGCTGTGCAGGTCGATCAGTCCCGGCGTGACGAGGCAATCCCGCGCATCGATGACCTGCGTTGCGTGCTCGGCATCGATGGCGGCCTCGATCGCGGCGACATGGCCATCGGCGATGGCAAGGTCGCGCGGCGCATCGAGCCCGGAAGCGGGATCGATGACACGGCCGCCCTTAATCAGGAGATCGAATTGCATCGGCTGGCCTCTTGCTTGTCTATCAGAGCGGTCGGTAGGCGACCGCCTCGACCTCGAGCTTGATGTCGATCATCAGTCGCGACTCGACCGTGGTGCGGGCCGGCGGATCCTTGGGGAAATGCCTGGCATAGACGGTGTTGAAGGTGCCGAAGTCGCGCGCGTCCTCCAGCCACACGGTCGTCTTGACGACATCGTCCATGGTGCAGCCGGCAAGCGCCAGGCCCGCCTTGATGTTCTGAAGCACCTGCTCGGTCTGCTCGACGATGCCACCCTTGACCACCATGCCGTCGCTGCCGACCGGCACCTGGCCCGAGACATAGACGAAATCGCCGGCGCGGACGGCTGGCGAAAGCGGCACATGGGACGTTCCGAAACATTGCTTGGGCAAGGAATAGCCTCCTGTTCAGACATGGCAGGACGGTTGCTGGTCCCGCCGCTGCCGACCCTCTACCCCTATCGACGCGATCCTCCTAGTGCCCGCTGTTGGAAAGCAACATTCTTAGCGATGGATGTTGCTTTCTTACAGGGAGGCCAGCATCTTGCGCCGCCATGCCGGCCGCGACCCAGGAGAGAGAAAAATGACCTTCGACAAGAACCCGTTTCCGGCGGGCGACGCCGATCGCCACGCGCTGTGGGAAATGCTGGTGCGGCGCGACATCGATGCCTTTCTCTCGCAGGACTGGTCGATGGTCGAGGACGATTTCGTCGCCGAAAGTTTCTTCGGCATGCATGCGCATTTCCTCAACGACGCGGACGCCTGGCGGCTGCAGTTTCCGACGCTTGTCGCCTATCGCGACGAATGGCTGCGCCAGGCGAAGGAGACCGCGGCGACGGAATTCGCCGAGCCGCTGCGCGAGGCGCTGTTTCGCGTCACCAACATGCGCGACATCGATGTCGACGGCGATCGCGCGGTGCTGCACAAGAAGTTCAACGGTTCGGTCACCAAGGCGGACGGCAGCGTCGACAGGCTCAAGTGGCAGACGCTCTATTTCTGCTCGAAGGCGGGCGGCCGCTGGAAGATAACGGGTTTTGTCGGCTACATGCCGCATCCGCTGGGAAGCTAGGCTTCAGCTGAAGCCTTCGGCCTACTGCCCTTTGATGCTCTCGGCGATTTCGTGCAGCACCTTGCGATCAGTGCCGTGCCGCTTGATGAGCGTGCGGGCCTGTTCCGGCGTGATGCCGGCTTCCTCGGCGAAATGCCTGACCTCGTAGTCCTCGTCGCCGGCCACTTGCGAACGGTCGCGGTTGTCGGTCTTCGTCTTGTCGTCGGCCATGACTGCGTTCCTCGTTCAACACGAGATAACGAAGAGGGTCCGGTGGGGTTCCCGGACCCTGGGATTCAACGCGAGCGCACGGATGCGCAAGGAGCAAGCAGGCTCGGGCCTTAGTGTGTCCGGTGGTCGAAAACCACGCCCATGGTCTTACCAATTGCCGCCATCACGATCAGCTCGACCAGATGGTCGTCGCTGTCGTCGCAAGCCGGACCGATGCGACGGATGGCGTCGATCGCCGCCCGGGTCGATACGGTATCGCCGGCGCGGAATCTCGAAAGCGCAGAGGAAACAAGTTCTTCTGCCGTCGGGTCGATGGCTGCCACTTTTGGCACGATGGTCATTGGCCTCCTCCTGCCATGAACCCTCACACGGACAATGATACGCCAAAGGCCGGCCGGCGCCAGCGAAATGGTGGTCCGACCAGTGTCACTGGCGACAGCCTGCCGCCATTGCCTCCCCTGTCCTCGATGATCCGCAACTAGGCCGCTGTCACGAGCAACCGATGGTGTGCTTGGGTGGCGCGTCGTTTTCGTCCGGGTTGGGAACCGGGTCTTCGTCCGGAAGCCGCTCCGGCTCCGGCTCGCGCATCGGCTCCGGTTCGGGAAGCGGCGGCGGCGTTGGCATCGGAGTGGGCGTGGGATCGGGATTGGGAAGAATTGCCATCGTGTGTTGTCCCTGCGCTCGGTGTCTCAGGCGCGTTCGTTCAGGCTCGACGTTCGGGTGATGCGGGCAGAACGGCTGCGCCCCGCGCATGGTTCCGACTGACCTCTGCGCGCCGGCCGCGGCATGCGGTCACGCCGCCCCCGAAAATGATTCACGACGCGGCCCGTTCCGGGTCTTGCCGACCATCGGCGGCGCCATAATTCCATTTCAGGGGTTGGGTCATCTGCTGAAACAGGAGGCGGCCGTGAAACACCAAACCGTGGACCAACTCAATGCCGTTGCCGACGTTCATGCCGAAGCAACGTCTCTCTTCGCAACCCGAGCCCAACGCCTCGAACGCTGGGCGAAACTACTGGAACAAAATCTCGATCGGCGCCTCGTGGCGCTCACTGGCACCGAGTACACGGCGCCCGACCTGCGTGACAAAATGCGCTGCGCCGGATCTCCGATCGATGTCGCCTTCGAGGATCCGATCTTTCGCGCGCAAGGCCTGGCCGATGACACCTACGGCGAAGGCAGGCGCTTCTTCGAGCTGAGCGACTGGCAGCTGCACGAGATCGTCTGCCATTGCCATGTCGGCGCGTCGTTGCCGGCCAGATGGACTGCCTCCCGCGTGCGCGCGGCAATCTCTCCCGGATCGGGCGTCTTCGCCTGGCTGAGAGCCTTGTTCATCCACTGACAGGGTGGTGAGGCCGCCGACTTGAAGCTGCTCCGGTTCGACCTCGAACCGGAGCGCTTTCATCGTGGATGGAGCGAGGTTCAGACCGTAAGGGTCCTGCGCGGCCGGGCGCCCTTGTAGCCAAGCGAGCGACGATCGGGTCCGTCGCCCGGCGCGACAGTCAAGTCGTTGTCTGGATGATCAGCGTCAGCGTGCCGTCGCCGTCGATGTTGGCCGCGACGACTTGCGAGGAGTTGAGCCCGTTGGCCTGCAACACCGACAATGCCTGCGGCGAGGCATCGACGGAACGCTGCAGCTCCAGCAGCTCGTCGGCGCTGGTCTCGGTGATCACGGCTTCCGCCTGCTGCTTGAGTTCCGCCGGCAGGTCCTCCACCGCGACGAGGGCGATGTTGGTGAAATTCTGTCCGGAGAGGTTCTGGTCGGGCGCCGGCTGATCCGGCAGCGGCTGCTGGGTCGGGGGCAGGTTCTGGGGAAGCTGCGGGTCGGCAAGTTGCGCCGAGGCCGGCTGGGACAGGGCGAGCGCAGAGAGCGCGACGATCGCCGTCAACATCCGCATCGTCTTTCCTTCCGTTCTTTTGGGGTGGTGTCCTTGCGACACAACCAATCCGCGGACCGATGGTTCCCGAATGAGGAAGGCACCAGAGCGGGGCCGCCGCCCCGGCGGCGTCATCAGGCCGCGATGGAACGTTTCGGACAGGCGTTCATTTTTCCAGATCACCCCATCGGCGAGGGGCGCTGCAACGTGAGGAGAGAACCATGAAAATCAGGGATTGCATGACGCAGGCCGTTCGGGTCGCCAGTCCCGACCAGACCTTGCGGGGCGCGGCTCGGGCCATGGCCGATCTCGACGCCGGTGTCTTGCCCGTCGGCGAGAATGACCGGCTGGTCGGGATGATCACCGATCGCGACATTGCCGTACGCGGCGTCGCGGAAGGCAAAGGCCCGGATACGAAGATCAGGGAGGTGATGAGCGCGGAGGTGAAATATTGCTTCGACGACCAGGAAGTGGACGACATCCTGCGCAACATGGGTGACCTGAAGCTTCGGCGGATGCCGGTCCTCAGCCGCGACCACCGGCTGGTCGGCATCATTTCGCTCGGCGACCTCGCCACCAGCAGCAACGCGGCATGGGCCGGCGAGGCGCTTGGCGGCATTTCACAGCCGGGCGGCGAGCATTCGCAGACCGCGCACTGACGGATCACGCCAGCGCGTCCAGCGAGCCCTCAGCGCCAGCCGAGGGCTGGCGCGACGAATTTGAGGATCGCCTCGATCACATGCGCATTGTAGGCGACGCCGAGCTGGTTGGGCACGGTGAGAAGCAGCGTGTCGGCCTCGGCGATCGCCTCGTCCGCTTTTAGTTGTTCGATGAGCACGTCCGGCTCGGCGGCATAGGTGCGGCCGAAGACGGCGCGCTTTTCGGGCTCGATATAGCCGAAATGATCCTCGCCCTCGCTGTTGCCGAAATAGGCGCGGTCCATGTCGTTGACCAGCGCGAAGATGCTGCGGCTGACCGAGACGCGCGGCTCGCGGCTATGGCCGGCCTCGGCCCATGCCTTGCGGAAGGCGCGGATCTGCTCGGCCTGCTGGATATGCAGCGGCTGGCCGCCCTCGTCGAACTTCAGCGTCGAGCTCTGCAGGTTCATGCCAAGCTTGGCCGCCCATTCCGCCGTGGCGTTGGTGGCCGCACCCCACCAGATCCTGTCGCGCAGGCCCTCGGACAAAGGTTCCAGGCGCAGCAGGCCGGGCGGGTTGGGGAACATCGGCCGCGGATTGGGCTGGGCGAAGCCGTGGCCGCGCAGCACCTCGAGGAAGACCTCGGCGTGGCGGCGGGCCATGTCGGCGTCGCTCTTGCCCTCCTCGGGCACATAGCCGAAATAACGCCAGCCATCGATCACCTGCTCCGGCGAGCCACGGCTGATGCCGAGCTGCAGCCGGCCGCCGGCGATCAGGTCGGCGGCGCCCGCGTCCTCGACCATGTAGAGCGGGTTCTCGTAGCGCATGTCGATGACCGCGGTGCCGAGCTCGATACGGCTGGTTTTGGCGCCGGCAGCGGCCAGCAGCGGGAAGGGCGAGGCGAGCTGGCGGGCAAAGTGGTGGACGCGGAAATAGGCGCCATCGGCGCCCAGCTCCTCGGCGGCGACCGCAAGGTCGATCGACTGCAGCAGCGCATCGGCCGCCGAGCGCGTCCCCGACTGCGGCGACGGCGACCAATGCCCGAACGACAGAAAGCCAATTTTCTTCATGGGATTACCGGATGCGGGTGGAGGATTGGGCGGGATGCAATCGCATATAGGGTTTCACGCGGTATCGCCGCAAGGTGGCCGCTGGTTCCTTCGCAAGCGCGTGACGCTCACACAGACGGCTCCATCATTGCATGCTGGGTGAAAGCGCGATGACGATCGGATGGTCGCTGAGCGTAATTTCGAGCGAACGCACGTTGCTCAGTGTTTGGACAGGCTCAACGCCAAGTGTTGGATCGTAGGTTGTCACCGACGCGCGTGTGTCGCCAAACTGGAGCGTCACATGGTCCTGACCGCTCAATCGTTCGTCCCACACGATAAGTTGGAATGTGCCGTCGCTGTGTTGCAGGAGCAGCTCGTGCACGGTCTCGGGTTGGTCCGCGATCGTGAAGTCGAGCTGGCCGGGTTTGGCGAGGGTACCTTTGTCCGCCAAAATCGTCGTAAGGTTGTGAAGATAGATCGCGGCCTTGCGGGGTGAATAATCGGGTTTGAAGAAGCCGAAGGATTGGTTGCCCTCTTCGTCGGTACGGTCCCGCAACAGATAGACCGATGTATAGGCGTAGCCGCGCTTGAACTGCGCGAGGTACATGCTCATCAAATTCAAGCCATGCATTTGTTCGGTGACGCTACCTCCGATCGCAACCCCGGTCTCGGTCGTGACACGCGGCAGCGTATTGAGTTGCTCCTGGGTGTAGCCCTGAAATCCTCTGCCCCAGGTGACGCCGAAATTGCCGAATAGCCCGTCCACTCTGGATGCGGCGGTCGGATCCGCAGCGTGCCACGTCTTGTTGTCCGCCGGATATGGCGAATGCGAGTGATAGATGTAGTTGTGCAAATTGGCGTAGTCGGCATACTTCGTGCCGTCTGGCATCCGGGTTTGGGCGTCGGGCGGGATCGTAAGGAACTGAAGGCCGACATTGTCTCGCTGCGCGCCGGGTTCCGATATCGACCAGACGGGATATTTCGCGAGCACCGGATCACTTTTGACAGCCTGGTAAAGATCGCGCTGAAGCTTTGCGACGGCCATCCACGAAGCCGTACCGCCGCCGCTCTCTCCCTGATAGGTGACACCCCAGTTGTTCGGCTCGTTGTTGCCCTCGAACGCGAGCAGCGCGCCGGCTTCAGCAAGCACTCTGCCTGTTTCGACCAGCTTTTTCACATCGGTCCCACCACTGACCAATCCCCAATTCAGACGCGCGCCGGTTTCACGATGCAGATCAAGAAAGGTCTGGATGGTCGTGGGACCCTTGTCGCTCAAACCTTCTATTCCCGCCCTGACCCACCGAAAGCCGCAATAGCGGACCATTTCGATCGTCCTGGCCAACGGCTGGCCTCGATCGGGGAATGTGCTGACAACGCCGATGCTATTGAGAAAGTCGTTCGTCGCAACGGCGGTCTTGGGCGCTGCAAGCGAATGGTGAGGCGATATGAGCACTACAGCCAGCGCCAGACACCCGGCGACGAGGGAGCGAAGCATTTTGGAAGGGAGGATCATCGCCTGGGACTTCAAGCCTCTCCGGGAAGAGCAGGGTCTGCGCGCGTGCGCTGCTCCCGCCGTCGCTGGTACACCCGCAGTCGGGTGCCGGACCTAAAGCTTGAACCAGCCAGTGCTGGAGGTCCCGCGCCCGCGAAGTTACAGCCGCATCAGGAGTTCCTCAATTAAGGCTAAGTGCGGGTGGCCGTCATCCTTTTTGGGGGCGTGACCGGCCCGCGGTGCCATCGTGACAGCCAGGCTTTGCGAGGCGGCCAAAGAGGTGATGATCGAGGTGGCAGCGGCCCACGAGGGGAGTGGCAATTCCGGTGGTGGAGAAATGACGCCGTCGGTCCAAGGCGGTGGTTTCACACTTTCGCCTTGCGCCAGCCGGTCCACTCCGCGTTGCGAACCAAATGTCTGATTTTCAGGGCTCTAGTGGCCTGCTGCAGTGATGGCGGAGAGAGCGGGATTCGAACCCGCGTTACGGTTTCCCGTAAACACACTTTCCAGGCGTGCGCCTTCAACCACTCGGCCACCTCTCCGTCCTTGCATGGCGCGCCGGCCGGTTTTGCCGCGCGGGTTGGGGATATGCGGTCCCTTGGGAATTTTCGGGCGGTATTTCCGCACCTCGAGCGCCCTCAACCGGCGGGCACTCTTTCCCCGCACCTGCAGCGTCGAAGCAGCAGGCGCGGGGCTCATCTAGTCGATCCCGGAGCGAATGCCAAGCCATAATGGCGCTTTGTCGGCTTTGCCGCATAAGGGATCGCTCGCGAGGCCCCGGCCGCGGCTTCGCCAGGCTCCCGGCGCGCCGAATGATGTGCACAGGCCGGGTGCCACAGCCTGTCGTTGCTTGACTTCGCCATCCGTCCGCTGTCCTTGTCGATACAAGGCTTTGCGGGGGCTCAGTCCGGAGATGACTTCGACCAACCAGGAGCCGGCGGCGCGGCCGGATAGCGGGCTGTCCTACGTGCCCGTGGCGTGGCTCGTCATCGTCATGGCCATGTCGGTCTACGGCCTGATGTCGACATGGCGGCTGATCGGCGAACCCAGCCTGCCGGAAAGCGTCTTCTTCCTCATCTATGGCGGCCTGATCGCGGGCATCGTCACCATATTGTGGGGCCTTTACCTGCTCGGCCTCGCCTTCAACCGCTCGGCGCGCTTCCCGCGCCATTTCGCCATCTGGCAGGTCGCGACCATCCTATGGCTCTTGGCGCGGCAGGCCTATGTGCTGCTCACGCCCGACTTCGTCTTCTCGGCGAGGAGCCTAGTCTTCACCGCGGGCGAGATCGCCATCGGCGCGCTTTGCCTCTATCTGCTGCGGCGCGGGGCCGGCGCCGATGCGGTCTATGCCAATGCGGAAACCGAAAGGCCGTCGGTGCTGGTTTCCGTGGTCGCGGCCTTGCTCGGCATCATCCTTGGCGCGGCGATCGGCGCCTGCGCCGGCTTTGCCGCCGGCTCGCTGATCGCGGATGCCACCGATATGAGCTGCTTCGAGGGCGCCTGCGGCTATTTCGCGGTGTTCATCGGGCTGGCCGGCCTGATCGCCGGCGCCATCGCCGGCGGGCTGTTCGCGGTCTGGCGCGTCAACCGCAAACGCAAGCCGGCGGCATAGCTCAAATTCGCGTGTCGCGATTGCCGGCAAGGCGCGCACGCTCTATCTCTGCGACGGGGAAGGGACGATGCCCCAGGCTCTCGCGATGGGCTTGGCACCTCGTCCCGAGGGAGAATGGTCTCGATGCTACGCTTCATCTTTCGTCTCGCGGCGATGGTCGCGCTTTCGGTTTCGGTGATCATGGCGGTGGTCGACGCGACGCGCTCGGTGGCGGCCTCGGCGCTGGTCATGACGCCGCTCAACACGAGCTGGCTGGCGGTATCGCCAGACACCCGCGCGGCCTTCGAGACCTACGTGCGCGACAAGGCCAGCCCGCTGCTGTGGGATGGCGTCATCGCCTGGGTGCTCGCCCAGCCCGGTTTCGCGGTGTTCGCTGT
>NZ_RZOS01000809.1:0-1472 GCF_004022605.1 Mesorhizobium sp. M4B.F.Ca.ET.089.01.1.1 | reverse complement strand
GTGCCGGGGTCGGCCTTGACCGAGCGGACCAGCGCCATGCCGTCGCCGGCAACGATCTCGGGCAGCGAGACGGCGCCCGGCGTGAAGCTTGCCAGATCGATGCCCAGCCATTCGGCGAGTGTGGCGTTGATGTAGGTGACACGGCCTTCCTGGTCGGCGGAAAAGAAACCGGCCGGCGCATGGTCGAGATGGTCGATCGCCTTTTGCAGGTCGAGGAAGAAACGCTCCTGCTCGGCCCGTTCCTGCGAGATGTCGGCAAGCTGCCAGGCAAGCATCGGCAGCCGCTGGCCGGGCACATTGAAGGCACGAGCGCGGGTGCGGTACCAGTGCGCACCGGGCTCCGCGCCGGGGCGGATGGACTGCGCAAGCCTGAACTCGCCGTCGCCCGCCTGGCCGTCGCGCAGGCCGGATGCCAGCCGGTAGATGGTCATCGAGGCTTCGGGAACGTCCGACAGCAGCCCTTCGACCGTCTTGAGGTCGGCCGCCGACGACGCGCCCGTCATGTCGGCGTAGGCCCGGTTGGCGTAGACGATGCGGCCCTTGGTGTCGGTGACCAGCAGGCCTTGCGACATAGAATCGACGAAGGCTTTCGAAAGTTCGTCGCTGGTCGAACGCGGCGCGACCTGAACGAAGCCGATGGCAGTGGCAAACAGGAAGCCGACGCCGATCATCGCCAGCACGCCGAGCATGCCGAGCAGGAAGGGATCGCCAAGGCGCTCGCGGAAAAGCCCGAAAACGATCGCCGCACCGGTCAGGACAACGATGAAGATGATAAGCCGGGTCACGGCACCCGGACGCGTATTCTGGTCGACGATCGGTACCGGATAGAAATCGCCGCGCGTTTCCTTGGCCATGTGCCCCCTGCTCGTGATTCCGGTGCCCGACACCCCGCGGACGGCCGGTTGAATCACATTCTCCTGTAGCGGAAAAGGCCCCGGTGGCAAATGTCAGATAAAAATGGCGCCAGGCCGTGGATTCGTGTTTCAAACTGTTCACGAAGCGTGATGCCAACTTGCGGCGGCCGGTCCGCACGGTCTAGTGTCGCGTCACCTCAAAAAAGGGCGGTGCACCGATGCTGCAGTGGCTGGATAGCGTGGCGGGTCCTGGTTATGTCGCCGCAATCCTGTGGACGTTTGCCGCGCTCGTCCTGCTGGTGGTCGTTCTCCTCATCATCAAGCTGGTGCGCAGCCTGACCTTCGGGACATTCGTCGCCGGCGGCCGCAACCGCAAGACCAGGCTGGCCGTCATGGATGCCACCGCCGTCGACAGCCACCGCCGGCTGGTGCTGGTGCGCCGCGACGACATCGAACATCTCATCCTTATCGGCGGGCCGACCGACGTCGTCGTCGAGCGCGATATCAGGCTGGCGGCGCCGCGCCGCCCGGCGCTGACCGGAGACGGCGGCCAGCAGCAGGCCCAGGCGCCGCGGCCGCGCCCCGCCCAGCCGGCCCCCGTGCCTGTGAGGCAGGCAC
>NZ_RZOS01000808.1:0-1479 GCF_004022605.1 Mesorhizobium sp. M4B.F.Ca.ET.089.01.1.1 | reverse complement strand
AGGGAGCACAGAGCGCGAGAAGCACGAGAACCTCTTTCCTGATGGCCGCGAACCGGCCTTCAGGAAACGGGTTTTCTCCCGTTTTAACCGGCTGCCGCCAGGCGGCGGGAAAAACAGATCAGGGGCTGCCGCCGAGGCGGCCCGGAATGCAAGGCGAGCCGCGGCGAGGTTCGCCCCGAGAATCGAGCTAAGGAGCGACGATGGCCCAGACCCAGACTTTCAATGGCCGCAGACGCGTACGCAAGTTCTTCGGAAAGATCCCGGAAGTTGCGGAGATGCCGAACCTGATCGAGGTTCAGAAGGCATCCTATGACCAGTTCCTGATGGTGGACGAGCCCAAGGGCGGCCGTCCCGACGAAGGACTGCAGGCCGTTTTCAAGTCGGTCTTCCCGATCTCCGATTTTTCCGGCTCCTCGATGCTGGAGTTCGTGAAGTACGAGTTCGAAGGACCGAAATTCGACGTTGACGAATGCCGTCAGCGCGACCTGACCTATGCCGCGCCGCTGAAGGTGACGCTGCGCCTCATCGTGTTCGATATCGATGAGGATACCGGCGCGAAGTCGATCAAGGACATCAAGGAGCAGGACGTCTACATGGGCGACATGCCGCTCATGACGTCGAACGGCACCTTCATCGTCAACGGCACCGAGCGCGTCATCGTCTCGCAGATGCACCGCTCGCCGGGCGTCTTCTTCGACCATGACAAGGGCAAGTCGCACTCGTCGGGCAAGCTCTTGTTCGCCGCGCGCGTCATCCCCTATCGCGGCTCGTGGCTCGACATCGAGTTCGACAGCAAGGACGTCGTGCACGCCCGCATCGACCGCCGCCGCAAGATTCCGGTGACGTCGCTGCTGATGGCACTCGGCATGGACGGCGAGGAGATCCTGTCGACCTTCTACAACAAGATCACCTACAAGCGCGCCGGCGACCACTGGCGCATTCCCTTCAACGTCGAGCGCTTCCGCGGCCTCAAGGCCGTCGGCGACCTGGTCGATGCCGATACCGGCGAGATCGTCGTCGAGGCCGGAAAGAAGATCACCGCGCGCCAGGCCCGCCAGCTCGGCGAAAAGGGTCTGAAGGCGATCAAGGCGACCGACGAGGACCTGCTCGGCAACTACCTCGCCGAGGATATCGTCAACTACGCCACCGGCGAGATCTTCCTCGAGGCCGGCGACGAGATCGACGACAAGACGCTGAAGGTGCTGCTCGGCACCGGCGAGGGCGAGATCCAGATCCTCGACATCGACCACGTCAATGTCGGCGCCTATATCCGCAACACGCTCGCCGTCGACAAGAACGAGAGCCGCCAGGACGCGCTGTTCGACATCTACCGTGTCATGCGCCCGGGCGAGCCGCCGACGCTCGAAACTGCCGAAGCCATGTTCAACTCGCTGTTCTTCGACAGCGAGCGCTATGACCTGTCGGCCGTCGGCCGCGTCAAGATGAACATGCGCCTCGAGCTCAAGGCAGAGGACACCG
>NZ_RZOS01000807.1:0-1481 GCF_004022605.1 Mesorhizobium sp. M4B.F.Ca.ET.089.01.1.1 | reverse complement strand
CACCTCCGGCAAGTCCGGCATCCACCCGATCACCCGCTTTCCGGTCGATCATCTGAACACCCGCATCTCCGGCATGGTCGACTTCCTGCCGTCAAGCTCCAAGGGCGCCAGCCCACTCACCTACGAGCTGGCCGAGACCGCGGCGCAGGAGGCGGTGGCGGAAGCCGGGCTCGACAGCGGCGATTTCGCCGGACCGCTCTTCCTTGCCTCGCCGCCGGTCGAGCTCGACTGGGCCGACCGTTTTTCGCTCTACAATTCCGACAAGCAGGATGCCGGCGCCGAGAGGCTGCTGCGCGTGGCGCGCGCGCTGAAGGAGCTCGACATCTTCGAGACCACCCAGTTCGGTTCGATCGCCGACCGACTGGCCGACCGTTTCGGCACGCGCGGCCTGCCGATCACGCTGTCGACCGCCTGCGCTTCCGGCGCCACCGCCATCCAGCTCGGCGTCGAGGCGATCCGCCGCGGCGAATGCGACAAGGCGCTGTCGATCGGCGCCGACGGCTCGGCGACCGCCGAGGCGCTGATCCGCTTCTCGCTGCTTTCGGCGCTCTCCACTCACAACGACATCCCGGAAAAGGCGTCGAAGCCTTTTTCCAAGGATCGCGACGGCTTTGTGCTGGCCGAGGGATCCGGCGCGCTGGTGCTGGAATCGCTGGAGGCGGCCCTTGCCCGTGGCGCCCCTATCCTCGGCATCATGCGCGGCTGCGGCGAAAAGGCCGACGATTTCCACCGTACCCGCTCCAAGCCCGATGGTTCGCCGGCGATCGCTGCGGTGCGTGCCGCCCTTGCCGATGCCGGCCTGAGCGAGGACGAGATCGACTACGTCAACGCGCATGGCACCTCGACGCCTGAAAACGACAAGATGGAGCATCTGTCGTTGTCGACCGTATTCGGCGAGCGGATCGGCTCGATGCCGATCTCGTCCAACAAGTCGATGATCGGCCACACGCTGTCGGCAGCCGGCGCGGTCGAGGCCGCTTTCTCGCTGATGACCATGCGCGAAAGCGTCATTCCGCCGACCATCAATTACGACAATCCCGACCCGGCGATCGTGCTCGACGTGGTGCCCAACAAGCAGCGGAACGCCGAGGTCGGCACCGTATTGTCGAACTCCTTCGGCTTCGGCGGCCAGAACACCTGCCTTGTCATGGCGAGGGAACCGGTCTAAGCGGACGTTTTCCCGCTTTTGACGAACTGACAGGCCCAATGCGCGCATTGCAACTTATCGAGGACCGCCGTCTTGAAACGGTGGACCTGCCGCCTCCCCCGCCGCCTTCGCTTGGCGAAGTGACGCTTCGCATCAAGGCGGTGGCGCTGAACCATATCGACGTCTGGGGCTGGCGCGGCATGGCCTTCGCCAAGCGCAAGCTGCCGCTGGTCGTCGGCGCCGAGGCCTCGGGCGAGGTCGACGCCGTCGGCCCCGGCGTCTCCAGCCTTCTACCGGGACAGCTGGTCTCGATCTATGGCGCGCGCACCTGTGG
>NZ_RZOS01000806.1:0-1485 GCF_004022605.1 Mesorhizobium sp. M4B.F.Ca.ET.089.01.1.1 | reverse complement strand
GATCCCACCGGCGATCCACATTGCCGGCACCAACGGCAAGGGCTCCTGCGGATTGCCGAGACGTTCGAGCAGCCGCGTGATGCGGTCGAGCGAAAGGTCGAAGCCCTTCGGGTGAAGCGCCATCAGGCTTTCGATTTCACGGTCGGCGGCAAGCGTTGTCATGGACGAATCCTAGCGCATGACCCCGAAACCGGAAATCGGTTTCGGAAAGGATCATGCGCAAATCAAAAAGCTACAACACCGGACGGTGCGCGCAATCGCGCCTCGCGGCGTTCAGTGTCGCGTCAGGCCTGCGGCCGCGCTTCCTGGTGGGCGAGCGCCGGCGGCAGGATCTCGGGCTCGAGCGGCTTTTCTTCCTGCGGCAGCTTGAGCAGCATCTTCAGAAGCCGCGCGATCGTCTGGCGCATCTCCAGCCTCGACACCACCATGTCGACCATGCCGTGCTCCATCAGATATTCGGAGCGCTGGAAGCCGTCGGGCAGCTTTTCGCGGATGGTCTGCTCGATGACGCGCGGCCCGGCAAAGCCGATCAGCGCGCCGGGCTCGGCGATGTGGACGTCGCCAAGCATGGCATAGGAGGCGGTGACGCCCCCGGTGGTCGGATTGGTCAGCACGACGATATAGGGCAGGCCGGCTTCCTTCAGCCGGTCGACGCCGACCGTGGTGCGCGGCAACTGCATCAGCGAGAGTATGCCTTCTTGCATGCGGGCGCCGCCGGAAGCGGCAAACAGGATCAGCGGCCGCTTGCGCTGCAGGGCGACCTCGAACGCATGGACGATGGCGTCGCCCGCGGCCATGCCGAGGGAGCCGCCCATGAAGGCGAAATCCTGCACGGTGACCACCACAGGCAGTCCGTCGATGCTGCCCAGCGCATTGACGATCGCGTCCTCCAGGCCGGTCTTGGCCTTGGCGTCCTTCAGCCGGTCGGTGTAGCGCTTCTCGTCGCGGAACTTAAGCGGGTCCAGCACGACCTTAGGATTTTCGAGCGTCTCGTATTTGCCGTCGTCGAAGAAATATTTCAGCCGCTCCTTGGCCGAGATCTTCATGTGATGGCCGGACGACGGGATTACGAACTGGTTGGATTCGAGATCCTTGTGGAACACCATCTCGCCGGTCTCGGGATCCTTGATCCAGAGATTCTCGGGCATATCGGTGCGCCGGCCGAGCATCGAATTGATCTTCGGGCGGACGTAATTGGTGATCCAGTTCATCGCTTCGGCTCCCGTCCTGAATAGGAAGAGGTAGGAAAACTATTCGGCGGCAGCAAGGCGGGCGGAGCGGACGCCCTGGGCAAGGCCGCTGACCAAAGTAGCCACCGCCTCGGCCGGATCGGCGGTCTTTTCGCCCTTCGGCCCCAACACATTGGCGACAGCGTTGACGATCGCGGTGCCGACGACGACGCCGTCGGCCGAGGCGCCGATGGTGCGCGCCTGCTCGGCGGTCTTGACGCCGAAGCCGACGCAGACCGGCAGCGCGGTGTGGCCC
>NZ_RZOS01000805.1:0-1491 GCF_004022605.1 Mesorhizobium sp. M4B.F.Ca.ET.089.01.1.1 | reverse complement strand
GTTCTGGAACACTATGGCGATGTCGCGGGCTGCTGCCGAGCCCTCTTTATCGACGACCACACAATTTGAGGAGGGACTCCCGCGACGAATCGCGCTGGACGCTCATCCTCACCGGTGTCGAGGGCCGGACAAAAGGTGTCTATCATGCCATAATGAAATATTGTGACTACTTTTGCCCTGGCGCTATTGATCCTCCAGCGCAGATGCTTTGTTTTATTGGGACAAAAAACGGGAACAGTTTGAAGAGGGCGTTGAGCCTAGCAAAAAACAACCAAGCTTCGCACAGATGAATTGCTTATTGGCGGGCCGGCGGACCTCTGCTTTGCGCCGCCCAGGTCTTCGTTGATCCTTGGTCGCATGCAGCAGCGATATCCAGGAGCTGTCGAAGTATGAGATGCCTCGCGCAGCAAGACCAGGTTGTTGCACCGCTGCTAACTAACCCATGATCTGCCGCTTTATTTCCGGAAGCAGATCGGTTCGAGCGCGGCTCGAGGAATGCCAGGAGCCAGTCACCCGTCGAGCTGCGAGAACCGGTGCACGCGTCATTGGGGTGGCAATATTAGGATATTGCATTCTTGCAAGAAATTACTTAGCGTGCATCTTGAGGGCCAAGGGAGTGGTTCCCGATTGTGGTCCGCGGAAACGAACGGGAGGAAACAAGATGACTATAATGGGCTATCGCTTGGGTCGGCGGGGCTTCTTGACCGGCATGTTGGGGATGTCGTCGCTGCCACTACTTGGGTCGTTGCCGGCGATGGCGCAGGATGGGACGCTGACGCTGTTCGGCGATGGAGACGGGAGTGATTTCCAGACGCTCCTCGCTGCGTTCGAGAAGGTATCGGGCATGAAGGCTCGCTGGGAGGGCGTGCCTTTTGCCGACCTCCAGAACACTCTAGTCCAGCGCTTCCGGACGGGGAATTCCGGTATCGAGGTCTTCCTCGTAGACCCGACTTATGTACCGATCTTCGCCAAGGCGGGCATGTTGAAGGACTTGACGAGTGCCTTTGGAGAAAAGACCAAGGGCGTGCTGTTCCCCGGCGATGTGCAGGGCGCTACTTACAAGGGTAAGATGCTGTCGATGCCGATGTGGGAGTCAACGCAGCTCCTGTTCTTCAACAAGAAGCTTCTGGCCAAAGCGGGTGTTGAAGCCCCGGGTGTCTCGCCCGAGGCGCGCATGACCTGGGAGGAGCTCATCGCGCTTGCCAAGAAGGTCCAGGCGGCCGGAGCCGAGATTGGCCTCTCATTCGAGCAAGTCGATCGCTACTACCAGCTACAGATCCTTCCGGAGTCGCTTGGCGGTGGGCCGGGCGTCAAGGGTGACGACCTGCTGACCGTGGACGTGGCCAACGATGCCTGGCTGAAGGCAGGAAAATGGTATGGAAGCATCTACGCCGATGGCGTGGCTATGCGTGCTTCAGCCGGCACCCAGGAAATGCGCGATCTGTTCATGGCTGGCCGGCTCGCATTCTTTGTGGGCGGGACCACGGGGGG
>NZ_RZOS01000804.1:0-1495 GCF_004022605.1 Mesorhizobium sp. M4B.F.Ca.ET.089.01.1.1 | reverse complement strand
GTACAAACAGGGTCTTCTAGAGACGCGGGAGGATGTTGCGGAGGGTATCGAGTCGGTCCCTCATGCTTTCGTGCGCATGTTGAGGGGCGAAAATTTCGGCAAGCAACTCGTCGAGCTCTAAACGAGTATGGGCGTTCCAGGTTTGAGCCGAGCAGTGTCGCGCGAAACCATATCACCGATGTGAATCGATCCCTGCCGACTGATTCATAGTGTCGTTGGACGCCGCCGCAGGGATCAACGATTCTCATCGTATGATCTCGCAACCCTATCACCTCTATGTCGAACGCTCGAATGCCTCAAGCAACATGGCGCGCTACTATGCCATGTCGATCGAAGCAAACCTGTTCGGAGATGTTTGCCTGCTTAGAAAGTGGGGCCGCATCGGCACCACGGGCCAGTCGATGGTCCATCATTTCGGGCGGGAAGAGGAAGCGGTGCAGCTCTTTCTCGATCTGCTCCGTCAAAAACGAAAGCGCGGCTACCGTCCGCGCGCTTCAATGCCGAGATGAGACAGGCCCGCCGAAGCGGGCCCTTAATATCGCCTCATCGGCGCCGGTTCCAATCGGTCTCGAACGAGACCTCGATTTCGACGAAGAACGGGATCTTGATCGCGAGCTTCAAGCCGAGCTTGCCCTTGCGGAAGAAGTGGCTGATCACCTTGCCGAGCGTGCGGAGCTGGCGACCGGTGGCAATGAGGAATTGAGCGAGTTGTCGCATAGTGTTCTCCTTTCGAATTGCGGATATCGCGGGGGTGAGACGCAGACCGGAAAGGAGGGACGCACTCGAAGAGCCGAAACGAAGCGGAGGACCAGGCAGCGACGGAATTTTGATCGGCGAGGAGACGCGAAAGCGGCGGGGAAATTCTGGCGCTGGCAGGTTGCGTCGTGACGAACGGCTGCAACATCCGCGATGAGAGATGACAGCAGTGTCGAAAGGAAAAATGTGACTGGGCGCTGTCGACGCAGTGTCTCCAGCCTGTCGATGGTGTGGTCAGTCTTGCGGCCATAGGCGCTGCCCGCGAGCTGCCAAGCTGAGTGTCGAGGGATAAGCCCTCTCGGCCGGGACAATGGCCGGTCCGGCGTACCGGCTCGTATGATGCGGCGAGAAGCCGCCTCAGAAAGGCGGCTCTGCTCCGATCGCTCCGTCCTGCTCGGCGAGCATGACGGCGAGCTCGGCCTCAGCGAGCTGCAACTCCGCCTCGATCTGCCGGCGCTCAATGACATCACACGCATTCTTCAGTTCGGCGCGCAATTCGTCGATGTGTTGTTCGATGGTCATCGTCTCATCTCCTTGAGTTCGTGAAAGACGACGACGCGGGCTGTGCCGGAGCGGCGGGGTCAGGGATCGCGGAACGCGACCGCCAGCGGCGGCGAGTGGTGGAGCCGATTTTGTTGCAGCGGAGGGAACCGGAGCGGAAGCAAAATGGGGGGACCCTCGTCCTTGATGCCGCCGGTCGGGCACAGCACAATGGGATGATCTGAGCAGATCCTTACGG
>NZ_RZOS01000803.1:0-1497 GCF_004022605.1 Mesorhizobium sp. M4B.F.Ca.ET.089.01.1.1 | reverse complement strand
CCGGCGGCGCCGGCGGCACTGCCTTGACCTTCGGCACCTGGGTCTCGGCGACTTTCTCGCCGGGCTTTGCCGGATCGCCCTCGATCTTGGCGCGCTCGGCGCTTTCCTCGGCGCCGGGCGCGGCCACCTGCTGCGACCAGAAATCCGGCGCGAAGGGATCGCGGTAGGACTCGCCGCCGGAGGCGCCGGTCGCCGGGCCGGCATTCTGCGCGCCGCCTTCGCCCTTTGCGCTGACATTCTGCATCACCCCGGTGTCGGTCGCGATCTCCGACAGCACCGCATAGGGATCGGCAAACAGATGCTCGTCGGAAAGGTCGGAGTTCTGCGAGGCTTCCTTGGTCTGCCTGCGGTCAGAGGAGCCGGCGCCGCCCTTGCCGTCCTCGCCGGCCTTGCTGGCGCCGTCCTGCGGATTGTCGGCCGTCAGCCCGACCTTGCTCGGACCGTCGCCGAGATCCTCCAGGCCCTTGCGGCTGGAATTGCGATCGATCAGCTCGACCGGGTTGAAGTAGCTGGCGACGGCCGCCTTGGTCTGCTCGTTGGCGGCGTTGATCAGCCACATCACCAGGAAGAAGCACATCATGGCGGTCATGAAGTCGGCGAAGGCGATCTTCCAGACGCCGCCGTGATGACCGTCGTCGTGGCCGTCATGGTTGCGCTTGACGATGATGATCTCGTGCCTGTCCTCTCCGGCGTCCACCGCGCTCATGACAGAACCTCGGACAGCGAGGCCGACCATTCGGCGATGCGCGTCTCGAACACCGCCTCGTCGATGACGACGGTGAGGTCGAGGCCCTGGGCCTCGACGAAGTCGAGCTGGGCGGCGCGCGGACCGAGCGAGGCCGCCAACGTTTCGAACAGCGACAGCGGGCCGCGCACGGCGATGCGCACCGCCTCGGAGTCGGCGATGGCCTCGCCGATCGTGCGCGCGAGCGCGTCCAGCGAGCGCTTCTGCAGGTCGTCGCTGACCATGCCGCCAATGATGCGGGCAAGGGTGGCGCCGACGAGCTCGGTCACGCGCAGCTCCATGGCATCGATGTGCCTGGCGACGGCCTGGCCGACATCGCCGCCGAAGCTTTCAAGGAAGGCTTTTGCCTCGTCGGCATTGGCCTGGCGCTCGGCGTCGAGCGCAGCCTGATGGGCGACCGCAAGGCGCGCCTCGAGCGCCGTTTCCGCATCGGCGACGGCTTCGGCGATCAAAGTGCCGATGTCGGCCTGCGGCGGTGCTTCGTCGGGCTTGCGTTCGGGCTCGGCGGCGGCCTGCGGCTGTCCGGCACGCGGGCTGCGCGTTCCGAAATCCGGGAGAAGGTCGAAGAGGGCGACTGAGGGCATGGTCTATCCGGCGACTTCCTGGGCGGCCCATTTGCGCAGGATTTGCGCGGTGCGTTCCTCGTTGAGGTCGACCATGCGGGCAAGCCGTTCCTGCGGCGCCGGCCGGATCTTCTGGCGAAGGTCGTCGAGCGGCGTGGAGCCGGGGCGCGCGCCCGGCAAGGCGCCGAC
>NZ_RZOS01000802.1:0-1501 GCF_004022605.1 Mesorhizobium sp. M4B.F.Ca.ET.089.01.1.1 | reverse complement strand
GCTACGGATATACACCAGCATCTCGCTAGGACCAAGAGCGAAATGAGAGTTAACGTCCGCGTCTGTTCGGATTCCCGGCGCGGGTATCGGAGCCGTTGAGATCCGATCCTCTCGCGTCTCCACCCCCGTTCACTTCGCTAGTTGCTCCGATCGGGCCCGCGCCTGAGGGAAGTATTGGTAGAAGGTGACGCGGCTCACTCCCAGGCGGCGGGCGATATCAGCTACCGAGATATCTCCGGCCGCGAGCATGGCTTTTGCAGCTCGCATATCATCTTCAGTGAGCTTGGGTTTCGTCCACCTTTGCGACCGCGGGCGAGAGCCGCCTTCAGCCCTTCCATGGTCCGCTCACGATTCAGGTCCAGGAAATATTCCGCCATAGCACCGTGCATCTGTAAAGCGAACCGGCCGTGTGCGGTCTCGCTGTCGAAGTGCTCGGTTAGGCTTTGGAACTTGATGCCGTCCTGGCGGAGCTTGTCAATTGTTCGCATCATTTCGACAAGGGAGCGACCGAGCCAGTCGAGCTTCCACACCACCAGCACGTCCTGCGGCCGGAGATAGGCGAGGGCGGCCTCGAATTCCGGACGCTTGCTCCCCGCCTTACCGGACTTCTTCTCCTCAAAGATTTTCTCACATCCGGCGCGCGTCAGCGCGTCTCGTTGCATGTCGAGGTTCTGGTCTGCCGTTGAGACGCGGGCATATCCAATTAGCATGTAAGGATAGTGCAAACACCACGTTTTCCTGTCAATAGATTTCCTAACATATTTTCCTTACGCGATTGCCGCTGTTCGTCGCCTCAATAAAGGCGATTCTCAAAAGTGTAAGGAAAACGGTCGATTTGCAGACACAATGCCGTGCAGACCACGACCGAAGTTATAGCCTCCACTGCATAAGCGCGGGCTCCGGATGCAGCCAAGAGGAAATCTCAGTTGGGCGTAGACTCGTCCGCATGACGCATATCGTCGACCCAACTTCATGCCACTGAGAGGGAAGAAAGGGCTCTGCCCTCTCTCCCCCACAAGCAGAAAACCGGCTTTCCCCATGCTTCGGCCTACGGCCTGCAGCACCGGCCGGAATCCGCTCCGCGGACTCCGGCCCGCCCTTCGGGTGGGCGATCCCCCTTCCGGTTTTCAGCTTGTCCCCCGTTCTCCCGGTCCTCGCCGGACAGGCAGGGGCAGGACGAGGCCTGCCATGCCTTCCACTGGACGGGAAAGAAGGGTGGCCGCTTGAAAAGGAGCTGATGCGGCATGGTTGAAGCGAGGAATGAGGGGGCCGGGCTCAGCCTGGCCGAAATTACAGAGCGGCATATCGCGGCGCAAAAGGCCGCGGCTGATGTCGTGCGAGAGTGGGATGAGCGTCGCGCTGTCGGCGACGTCAGTAGCGTCGCCTATGCGAGCGCGTTGTTGGCCGTGGCAACGGAAGAGGCGGCAGCCCGTCGCATTGTCATGGAGTATTGCCCGCTCGACCATCAGGAGTCGATCCGCAAGCTGGTCTATATCTCGGC
>NZ_RZOS01000801.1:0-1505 GCF_004022605.1 Mesorhizobium sp. M4B.F.Ca.ET.089.01.1.1 | reverse complement strand
TCACCAACCTGGTCGGCAACGCGGTGAAGTTCACCGAGAAGGGCCACGTGCTGGTCGATGTCGGCGGCGAGGTGACGGACGGCGTCGTCCAGCTCAAGGTGCGTGTCGAGGACACTGGCATCGGCATTCCGGCCGAGAAGCTGCAGAACGTGTTCGAGAAATTCGCGCAGGTCGACGGCTCCTCGACGCGCCGTCATGAGGGCACCGGCCTCGGCCTGGCGATCGCCGCCCGCCTTGTCGACCTGATGGGCGGCAAGATCGGCGTCGAGAGCGAGATCGGGCGCGGCTCGGTGTTCTGGTTCGCCGTGCCGCTGCCGGCGCACAGCCAAGACTCGCGCGACGAGATCGTGCCGGTCGACGTCACCGGCGCCCGCGTGCTGGTCATCGACGACAACCCGGTCAACCGCGAGATTCTGCTGGAGCAGTTGCGAAGCTGGAGCTTCGACTGCGCCGCCGCCGAAAGCGGCGCCGTCGGCCTTGCCTTCCTCGATCGCGCCAGCCAGCTCGGCGCCGCCGTAGACTGCATCATCCTCGACTATCAGATGCCGGGCATGAACGGCGCCGACGTCGCCAAGGCGATTGCCGCCGACAGCCGCATGTCCGCAATCCCGGTGGTCATCCTGACCTCGATCGACCAGGTCGATTTCGGCAAGATGGTCATCGATTTCGGCATCGCCGCGCATCTGACAAAGCCGGCGCGCTCGGCGGTCCTGCTCGGCACCGTCATCTCGGTCATCCAGAAGGCGCGCTCGCAGGTCGGCAAGGCACGCTTCGTCCGTGAGGCGGTCGCCCCGCAAGCAGCGCCCGCACCCGCCTTCACCGTCATCCGCGGTCCGGCCATGCCGGCGCCCGCCGCACCGGAACCGGCTGCCGCCGCGAACGGCCCGATCGACATCCTGATCGCCGAGGACAATGACGTGAACCAGCTGGTCTTCGGCCAGATCCTCAACGGTCTCGGCCTAAGCTACCGCATCGCCGGCAATGGCCGCACGGCCGTCGAGATGTACAAGGCGCTGCGGCCGAGGCTGATCCTGATGGATGTCTCCATGCCCGAGATGAACGGCTACGAGGCGACCGGCGCCATCCGCCAGATCGAACGGCAGAGCGGCAACCACACGCCGATCATCGGCGTCACCGCGCACGCGCTGAAGGGCGACCGCGAAAAGTGCATCGAGGCCGGCATGGACGACTATCTGCCGAAGCCGATCTCGCCCGACCGCCTCGGCAGCAAGATCGGCACCTGGCTCAGCGAGACGGTGGCGGTGAAGACGGCGTGAGGCTAGGACCTGATTGCGACCAACAACCTACCGCCGAGTTCCTTCGCGCCCCCCTCTGGCCTGCCGGCCATCTCCCCCACGGGTGGAGAGATTAGCTGTCATCACGGCTTTCGCCAATCTTCAGCGTTGAGGGACGAACGCAATCAACGAAGCGGCTAATCTCCCCCCTCGTGGGGGAGATGTCCGGCAGGACAGAGGGGGGCGCTGTCCCGCCGACCTCTCCAAATC
>NZ_RZOS01000800.1:0-1506 GCF_004022605.1 Mesorhizobium sp. M4B.F.Ca.ET.089.01.1.1 | reverse complement strand
GAGACAGAGTATCGGTCGCCGTCGGCCGCCTAAGTGACATCGATCGCGACTTGATTGCCCATCTGCGCGGCGGCCGCATCTATGACTTCATCCATACGGCGATCACGAAACGGGTATCGATCCTGATCAGCGGCGGCACTTCCTCCGGCAAGACGACGTTTCTCAACGCGTGCTTGAAAAGCATCGATGCCAATGAGCGCATTCTGACGCTTGAAGACACACGCGAACTGTTACCGCCCCAGGCTAACAAGGTGCACCTCCTCGCCCCAAAGGGCGATCAGGGCACGGCTGACGTGACGATTCAAAGCCTGCTCGAAGCATCGCTTCGCATGCGCCCCGACCGCCTGTTTGTCGGCGAAATCCGCGGCGCCGAAGCCTTCGCGTTCCTGCGCGCGATCAACACCGGCCACCCCGGCAGCATGTCCACGGTCCATGCCGATACGCCGATGGGTGCCTACGAGCAACTTGCCATGATGATGCAGCAGGCTGGCATGTCGTCAGGTTATTCCAAGGCCGATCTGATGTCCTACATTCAGATGGTCATCCCGATCGTCATCCAGCTCCGCCGCGACGGCGGCAAGCGCGGCGTGTCGGAAATCTTCTTTGCCCGGGATGAATCATGAGCCAGGGCTATAAGGCCTCTTACCTGCTCTTCTGCACCGCAATCGTGTTTGCAGTCTGGATTCTCGGCTATGGCCTCGGCCTCCAGATTTTTTTCCGTGACGGCCGCATTCTCGAAGCGACGATCACCACCAATCCATTCGCCCCATTGCAACAATTCTGGCTCTACAAGAGCAACACCACATTGCAGATGGTCGCGATCGGGGCGCTCGTCCCTGCCCTACTTGCCGGCGGCCTGGCTGCATTGCTCGGCCTTCGGCCGCAAGGCAGCCCACTCGGTGACGCGGCCTTTCAGGACATCGCTTCTCTCCGCCGCGGCAAGTGGTTTCGCAAAGCCGGCCATGTCTTCGGTCGCGTCGGCCGCAAAATCCTGCGCACCAAGGATGATCGTCACCATCTGATCATCGGGCCGACAAGATCGGGCAAAGGCGCCGGCTATGTCATCCCCAATGCTCTGATGCATGAAGGGTCGATGATTGTTACCGACCTCAAGGGAGAGATTTTCAAGGCGACGGCCGGATATCGCCGACGCAGCGGCAGCCAGGTCTTCCTTTTCGCGCCAGGCGCGGAGCGGACGAACCGCTACAACCCTCTCGACTTCATTCGCCAGGAACGCGGAAATCGCACGACCGATATCCAGAACACTGCGAGTATTCTCGTTCCCGAAAACACTGAATCCGAAAACTCGGTATGGCAGGCGACCGCTCAACAGGTCATGGCAGGCGCTATCAGCTATGTGCTGGAAAGCCCATTTTATAATGGCCGGCGCAATCTCGGGGAGGTCAATTCGTTCTTCAACAGCGGCGTCGACCTTCAGGCCTTGATGAAATTCATCAAGGCCAAAGAGCCGTACCTGTCCAAATTCACGTTGGAAAGCTTCAACGC
>NZ_RZOS01000007.1:0-42735 GCF_004022605.1 Mesorhizobium sp. M4B.F.Ca.ET.089.01.1.1 | reverse complement strand
GCCAAGAAGTGCTATCCTTCAACATCGAGCAGGTGCTGGCCTGGAACCCCGATATAATCTTGGTCCCCCAACTGAAAAATGTCGAGAAGGTCTTCGGCAACCCGCTGCTAAAGGACGTTCGCGCGGTGGTGACCCGGCGCGTCTTTCCGCTTCCTGTAGTCGCGCATACATGGGGCAATCGCACGGCGGAGCAGCCGCTGACCGTGCTGTGGGCGGCAAGGACGATCAACCCGGAGGTTTTTGGTGAGATCGACCTAAAGGCCGAAGTGGAGCGCTTCTACGTTACTATCTTCGCCCATCCGCTCGACGATGAGATCGTCGCGGCCATTCTGGATCCAACGACCGAGCCACCCCACTAAGCGGTTGGAAACGAGCTGGTTAGCTCAGACCGTATGTTCTCGGCGTGAATGTGGCCTCCCTGTCGGCCGGGAAGAATACGGAAGCCGCTGATATCGTATAGGAATAGTCTACTTTTTAGGCTTCCGAATTGCAGGTAAAGGCCAGTTTGTGGATAGTTTTCTTGCAATTCCAGTTTGCGATTTCGCCGCCTGGCGTAGCGTGATTCACTGCTTTCATCGCAGTGAATCGGGAGCCAGGCGATGGGCAGACCACGCGAGCGGCGCGAGACTGGAGAACAGGGATCTTTTCCGCGCTCGCCTTGATGATGGCGGGGCTCCATATCCTCAAGCACACCTTCAACCTGTCGGACGAGGCGCTGTGCGCACGCTGGATCGAGAACTCGTATTTCCAGTATTTGTGCGGCGAGGAGTTCTTCCGCCATGACCTGCCGTTCGACCGCTCGTTGATGACGCGTTGGCGCAGCCGCATGGGCGAGGAGCGGATCGTGGCGCTGTTGCAGGCGAGACTCAGCCTTGCGGTCAAGACCGGGGCGATGAAGCCGGCCGACACGCGCCAGGTGATCCCCGGATCAGTCCGAGGACCGACACCACCGTGCAGCCGAAGAACGTCATGTTCCCGACCGACGCCAAGCTCATCCACCGGGCGCGCGAGCGGCTGGTGCGGCTGGCCAAGAGGACGGGCCTCCATTTGCGCCAGAGCTATGTGCGGGTCGGCAAGCTGGCGCTGATCAGCCACCAGCGCTATGCCCACGCCAAGCAGTTCAAGCGGGCCAACAAGGCGCTGCGCAGGCTCAAGACTATGTCGGCCGGACCATTCGCGACATTGGTCGCCAGATCGCCGGCAATGCGGGGCTGGACGCGCTCTTCAAATGGCCGCTCTACCAGGCCGCCACCGTTCTCCAGCAACGTCAGCGCCAGCGCGTCCGCAAGATCTACTGCCTGCACGCGCACGAGGTGGAATGCATTGGCAAGGGAAGGCGCATATGCCCTACGAGTTCGGGGGGAAGGTGTCGGTGGCCACCACGCTGAAGCGTCCGGGCGGCCAGTTCGCCCTGCATGCAAAAAGCGCTGCCCGGCAATCCCTATGGCGGCCACACGCTCGCAAGCCCATAGAGCATCGGCCACATCAAGGCTGAGCACCGGATGAGCCGCAACTCCTCGCCGGCCAGCAGGGCGACGCCCTCAACGCCGCCGCCGGCTACAACTTCTCCCTCCTGCTCAACTGGTTCACAGGTTTTGTGGCTTCTCATCGCAGCCCAGTCAGCCGAGAGGACTCGAAGCCTGACTAATCTCGTTGTTCACGGACGACTGACAATTCTTGGTGTTCAGTGAGGCTCCTCTGTTGCGGTAAACACGGATTGTCCGTGGATCTGAATCTTATTACAGAGCCGCGCCAAGTCTGACAGATCGTGACTCGCTGTAAGACAGATGCGTATGCCCGCATGGCCCCGAGCGACCGTCGGAAAGAACGTGACGGAAGTGTAAAAGCCATCATCGAATAGGCGTGCTGCGAAATCAATAGCCGCAAATTCATCGCCCACATTAATCATGCGAATTGGCAGAGGAGCGCCTCGCTGATCTGTGTTGATGAGATCGTCGAACAGGGCGATGCGGTCGATCAATTGATCTCGGCGAACCCTGAGCTCGCTCGTGCGGTGGATTTTCGCCGAGGCCATAGCGGCACCGACAGCTGCAACGTTGGGCGAAGCCGAGAAGGCATGCGGAATGGAGTAGCAACGAAATAGCTCTTCTTGATATGCCGTTCCCAGCATGAGCATGCCGCCCGACGCGCCGAAGCCCTTGGCGAGGGACGCCGCGACGATCGTGCGCTCACCTAGCTCGTTGGGTAATTGCGAGCGCGCAAAACCTTCGCCACTTTCGCCAAATAGTGAAATTCCGTGTGCGTCGTCGATGTAAAGAAAAAGGCCATACTTTTCCTGCAACTCAAGAAGCCCTTCGATCGGCGCGAAGCCGCCCATCGAATAGACGCCATCGCAGACGTAAGCGACGATTGGATGCTTGCGGCAAAGCTGCTCCAAAGCATCGAGGTCATTGTGAGGAATTGTCTCGACTTGGGTCTCCTCGGCCACAACTGGCTTATGAAAGGCAAGCGAGGCATGTGCCAGACGGTCGAACACCATGACAGGTCTTTGACCTCCCGTTAAATGTCCGGAGGCGATGATTGGCAGTGCGCCCATGTTGGCAATCATAACCGTCGAGTAAGTAATAATCCGCGCCCCAAAGAGTTGGGAAAGCAATCCCTCAAGTTCACCAACGAGTCCGAAATTCAGGCGCGTGCGTGCACAAGACCAGTGGAGTGATCCGTATTCCTTTATCGCGGCAACCGCGCCTGCAACGATAGCTGGATGATTGTCCAAGCCGAGGTAGCAACAACGTACGTAGTCGGCCATGGTATCGCCTCGACGCTCGCCCTCCGTGATCATGACCGCCCTCCCCTCTAAAGACCGCCCGTAAACACCCATGAGACCACGTTGGTGAGCCCGTTCGAAATGCATTCGCGTCCGATCAATGACCGAAGCGGTGTTGCGGAAATGACTGGCGTTTGCAGCGCCCGCTGTGAATTCCACCGGAGACATTTGGACGTCCTTTCAAAAGTGCATATTTGCGGTAAATTGGCTCCCCAGTCTCACGTGATCCAAATTGCGAACCGCCGAATTCCGATGCGGCTGATGGCCGTCTGATATGATCCCGAAGACACCTTCAGTCTGTCGGATGAGGAGCTGGCGCGCCCTGGGTGGAGAGACCCGAATACCCAGTTCTGGGGTGAAGAGTTCTTCTGCCCTGAGTAGCCGGCGCATCCTGGCACAACGTGCCGCAAAGCCCAGGTTGGAGTTTTCAGCACTAGGTGGAACATGACACCGGAAATGAATCGCGAGACAAGGGAACCGCCACGCGGTCGAGCCCGTCATCGGCACAATCAAAGCTGAACACCGGAGGGGCGGCACCTGTATCGCCCACAATCAGGACGACGTCGGCGGCGCCTCCCTGGCCACCGCCGACTACTTCCCGCTCCTGCTAGACGGTTCAGGAGCTTTTGTGGCTTCTGTTCGCCGCGGCGCTCCCACTCAGGCCGATATGACCCGCGGTCGGGGACATCCACTCAGGTCCACCAGAGAACAAGATCTGGCCGCGCAAATCCGAAAAAGCAATTCAGCAGCACGCGACGCTTTCCGTTGCCTGATTGACCGGTAACCCCGTGAACGAAGCCGCCATCGATTAGGGCGATATCCCCAGTTTTGAGCTCGAACTCGCGGCAAGGGACGGCCTCCAGATAGGCTGCCGAATAGGGGTATCCAGTGGTCTCCACACCTTGCGATATCCGGTCCGCAACCGTCGGCTTGTGGCTCCAGAGCTTCAGATTGCCGCCTTCCTCAGGCATGCTGGGATAGAGGTTGAGCGCTGCGACCGTATTGTGCGCCACCGCAGAAAGCTCGTAATCATCGCCAGCACGTAAGACTTGAGCGACGTCGTCGTGGGGATCCAAGGAAAACGTGCCTGTGCCCGACCAACTGAGGCCGCGACAAACATTGGCCTGGCCGTGTTCGGAACGCGCTAGCCGCAATTCGATTCCCTGGTTGTGAAGCTCTCGCTTCAACGCCCCGAATACTGCTCGAACCGGGTCAACCAAATTCTTAAAAAGGGCATCGACGTACGGCCGCGCGTTTTCGGCGTCTGCGAAATAGGTGGCTGCATCCTTTCTGTAGTGAGATGCACCGACATATTGTCCGGGCACACCATCTTTACGCTCTCTGAGACCGGAGCTTCCAATAAAGTTCGTAGTGATCTCCTCTGCTACTTCGGTGCTGAAAGCTTGCTTGATGTGCAGAGCGGTGAGCTCACCTTTCAGGACCGAGATGATCTCCGCCGTGTTGATCGACCCGGTCCGTTCTTTGATCGAAACCGGCGAGATGGCTGGCACTTGAGATATCTGACTAGGCATTGTCTTGCTCCTGTAGTGCGTGTTCAAGGATGGTGATGCCACGATCGAGTTCGGCATCGGTGATGGTTATCGGCGGGAGGACTTTGATAACGTCGCGATTTGGCCCCGAGGATTCGATAAGAAGGCCATTTTCGAATGCGACATCGTGCACGCGGCCGACAACTGCCGGTGAACGGCATTTCAGGCCGGCCATCAGACCGCGGCCGCGCTTCTGTTCGATGTATCTTGGAAATTTCGCAACCAGGCGATCGAGGTGCGTTTGCAGCCTGACGGCTGTCCGCTCGACACCTGCAGTAAATTTCCTATCCGACCACATCTTGCACATGGCTCCTGCCGTCACGAAGGCGAAATTGTTTCCTCTGAAGGTCCCGCTATGTTCTCCGGGCTTCCATATATCCAAGTCGGGTCGAATCAGAACGATGGACAACGGACTACCTGAACCGCTAAGGGACTTAGAAAGACAAACAATATCCGGTTCGATTTTTGCAGACTCGAATGAGAAGAAGTCGCCAGTTCGGCCCGCACCTGCCTGGATGTCGTCGACGATAAAAACAATGCCATGCGTGCGGCAAATGCGCTGAATTTCCGTGAGCCACGCTGCGGATGCGGCGTTCATGCCGCCCTCTGCCTGGATGGTCTCCAGAATGATTGCGGCAGGCTTTTCTATGCCGCTCCCCGGGTCGCTCAAAACGCTGTCGATGTAACTGGCGGAATCGAAAGCTTGGCTCGGATAGCCGTCATAGGGAACACGGATCACATCGTGGCGAGCGACGCCTCCCAGTTCCCTGGTTGAGGCCGAGCCCGACACCGCTAGAGAGCCGAGCGACATGCCGTGGAACGCATTCGTAAAGGCCATGACGCTCGAGCGGCCGGTGTATTTTCGCGCCAGCGCCAGAGCCGCTTCGTTGGCGTTCGTGCCGGTCGGCCCAGGAAACTGAATCTTGTATGAAAGGCCTCTGGGTTTCAGGATCCAATCGACGAACCCTTCAATGAAGTCACGCTTTGCCGCCGTATGCATATCAAGCGACAGAAGAATGTTCTCACCGACGAGATATTCAATCGCCGGCGCCATAATATCCGGATTGTTGTGCCCGTAGTTGAGTGCGCCGGAACCCACCAGGAAATCGATAAAGGGCTTACCCGTCTCGTCCCAGATCGTCGCCCCAAGGGCCTTCGTAAAGACGGTGGGGAACGCCCGGCAATAACGACGAACGCTAGATTCATGAGCCGTGAAAGCGTCGGTGTCCATATTAAGTCCTCTGCACATAGTCGTCAAAGAAGAGAGCTGTTTAATGGCTAGTGGTTTGCGGCATATGTTCGTCGTTTAACATTGAAGCAGAATGCCGGAGGCAGCTTTGTTTGGTCTGGGTTTGGTCTGGTGGTGCCGGGATCCTCATTGAATATTGTTGGTTGCGTTGCCCTCCATTCGGATGTCTTCGGGGAATGTGCTGCAACAAGATGGCTTCTAAACCTTCCGCGAAAGCACCGATACTATGGCATCAGGTAGTTGACGTACCCACCCATCGCTGCCCATAGCGCCTCCGCACAAATGAATGGGTCCAAGGAGATCAGCAGGGTCGCGTCGCCAGAGGTTGTGTCGCTCGGCGGTAGCGAAGCCGCTCGCGAGCGCGCTCCTCGATGGCGCCGTAGCGAGCGAGCGGCTTCGCGGCGGTCATCAATATTCGCCGTTCAACCTCGGGCTGCGGACACCAACCTGATTCAAGAAACTATTTGATGACCGATGACACAGCGAAAGCCACGCTCTCTTTGAGAAGAATGCGGATTCCGATCTCTTGCGCGATAACTGGCCCGAGCCGCCGGATCAAAAGGGCGGGGCCGCCGTGGACCCCCTTGACGGAAAGCCCGTTCGTAGGCCAGGCGGAAGCAACCGGGAGACGCGCTGGCGAAGGGCCGCATCGGTTTCGAGAGCGTCAACTACCGCGACGGCAACCATCCCCGGCCGCAGCTGGGGCTGCTGCCTTCAGGCGAGTCGAACAGGAGATCGTCTGGGAGGCTGAAGGCGTTGACGAGGTGGGCCGTGAGTAAGTAATCAAGCGCTGATCGGGATCGACGAACGCTGTTTCCGTCCGACCGAGGTTGACCTGTGATCGGCGTTACCTCAAGGCAGGCAGGCCGACAAGCTCGGTTGGAAGCCGAAGACCCCTTTCGATGTGGTCGAGGCCCACTGCCGCGCCTCACGCGAAAACACGATGGCGTCGCGAGCAGGTGCATTTGTCGTGGGGCCATCCGCATTGCCAGGCACGCCCTCTCGGCCGGCATCCGCCCAGGTCCGGTCGTTTGGATCGGCGAATTCACACATTCTGCAAAGCAGAAAACCATCCGCTCCATTCATGCGGTCGACGATTTCGCGAAAAACTGGCTTTTCAAACAGATCGGAGTAACCCTCATATAGAAGGTTGCCCAATACGTGACTCCGTTCAAAATCCATGGAGCACAGGGTGACGTCGCCGTTTGGAAGAAGAACATTCCGATACTGTCGTTCGTCCACGCAGGTTAGGGCTCCGAGCACTGGCTGACGTGGTGCAACGATCTTAGGGTCGACGCTTCCACCCCTACTGCTCACCGGCCGCGCTTTTATCAGTGCTTCGGTAGGAATAATGTCGGCTATATCTGGGTGGGGCTCGCCCAAGGCCACGAATCGGATCAAGGGGATGTCCGCGTCGACGAGTTGACGAACCAGATCGCGATACTTGTCTCCGACCAGGCGGCTGTTCATGTAGGTGCCGTCATCGAAAACATGGACCACGAATACGCCCAAGCGCAAGGCTTGCAATCGCTGCAGGTCCTGCCCGTTCATTCCCACCAGCGTCGTAAAAATCCTGATGCCATGGCCTTTGGCGAAGGCGTGCTCCACCATTTCGGTGCAGTCCGGATTGAGCCAAGGTTCGGAGTATCCCGCAAAACCAATGTCGACGGAAGTCGGTACGCGGGCCAGACACCGCTTGAAATCTTCAAGACCCAGATGACTCGCATGAGACACTTTTCTTTGCCGGACCGCGAACTTGTCCTGGGGACAATATGAACATCCTACGACACATCCCGTGGTCGTCGTTATCTCCAAAACCCTGCCGGCTGTGTTTGCTGAGCGAAGTTCCGGTAAAATCACTGGTGATTACTCCCATCTACCTCCTGCGAAGCGCCACGATAGTGTACGTGTGCCTTTGGCTTTCTGACACCGCCTGTTGATCCACCGCGGCAACGCGGCCATCTACCCTTTTTCGCAGCCTAAGCCGACCGGTTCGCCGATTTGCCGGGCCGACTCTTCACAAACTTCCAGCGCGTCGGACCAGAGACAGCATTGCAATTTTCGAGGCATCACTCGCTCCGGAGATGTAGCCTCAATCGTCGATCGCTGGCCCGTCGCCGAGATGCGCGCGCAGCACCCTCGAACCCGCCGGAGAGAAGCTTTCTGGATGAGGTCGATCATCCCTTACGTCGAGCGAGTTCCGTGTTCTCATGCGGCTTAACCCTCACACTATATTGCCGCACCTCGACCAGCAAAGGCCGTGCCAGTGCCCTTGGCGCGCAGTTACTGCGTGATAGGCTTCGAAAAGCCCGACAGGCCCAAGACGCTCCGCTGTTTTGAACCCGACATGTTTTCTGACGGCTGTCAGATTTTGGACACACATCACTCATGCGTCAGTCGCTTAAGACAGAATGGCGTGCTGAGTTCTGCAAATTCGCTGAGAGCGGGCGGTCATGACAGGGTGGTGCTCAACGTCACCGATTCCCTGGAAGGAACGCCGCCATGATCAAGACGGAAAGTAAGACCGCCAGCGCTGCCGTCAAAGACATTCTGCTTTGAAACCCGGATAGATCGAACGAGGTGGGTGATGCAGGAGGTGCTCGAGGCCGAGATGGACGAGGCGCTGGGGCTTCGAAGAGCGAGCGCACGCCGGAGCTCTCGGCTATCACGCGCGCTACTACGGGCGGAGAACTAGCTGCGCACCTACGGCGGTTCGATAATCCCAAGTTTCAAAGCTTTTACAACAGCTACCGTTCTGCTGGTCGCATCCAACTTCCGCATTACATTTTTTAAATGGAAATCTATCGTATTTCGTGATCTGCCTAAAATAGTTCCTATTTCCCATGACGATTTTCCTTTCGACACCCAATCAATGCAATGTATTTCTCTCGGAGACAGGTTATGTACTCGTTCCGACGCAGTCGTAGTGTCGAACTTCGTAACCATCCGATGAAACCGCAGCGCGGCCATTTGCAGGTAGGTGATCGTTCTATTCTGCAATTCGCAGTCCGAGGATTGAGCAAAACTCACAAACCTAAAGCTGTCACCAGGGCCATGTAATGGGACGGTAACGCCTGACCTCAAGCCGAATGTTGCTGCTTCGTCCAAGACGCGGCGTCCATCTTCAGTTATGCTTTCATCGGTATACACCTCGCTCCATCGAAAGGGCCCCGCCTCCTTTCGACCTTTCTTGATGAGTGGGTCTATTTTGGCATAGCCCATTCTCGAGTAGCGCTCCTGCCATTCAGCAGGATAATTCCACATCACCACAGAACCCTCTCGGTTCGGCTTGAAAACCCCCTGTTTTGATGCGAGCGGGCCATAGGCAATCCACGGGCAATCGAACTTCAGCGCAAACGCAGACATCCGTTCGAACAACTGTTCGGATTGAGCGATATCATCAGTCATCTCGAGGAATAGGTCTAACTCCACCTGCGGGAGTTCCATGATGCCTCCTTCATTGCGTTCTCATCGGTGCAAAGTTTGCTCCAGCCCAGCCTCGCAACATCCGAAGTCAACGGGACTCGAGCCGGAGTTCCTTTCGCCACCTGGAGTACCCTCAAGAGTCGTGCCAGCTTGCGAGCGAAGCTTCTTCTTCAGGTCGTCAATCGACTGGGGGAGGTACCCAGGAGGCGAACCGAACAGCACTGTGTCGGGGAGCGCACAATCCGACAGTCGAGCATTCGATTGACGGAATATGGGCAGGAACGTATTCGCGGCGCGCTTTTGAAATCAGCACCTAAGTCCCGGGCCTGAGAAAGCTGCATGGCAACTGTACTTATTTGATCGAGGCAACGTGATGCACTCACTCCGCTTATCGGATGGAGAAAGAACAAGTTCACAATTCAATCGATACGTCGACCTTCTTTTCCAATCTCCCGAGCTGGGCAGCCGTAGCAAAAGTATTCGACTGGATCGCGGCTGACTTTCTCCAGGCTCGGTAACCTGCTGAATTTGTCCTTCGGATGTTCCCGCTCAGTTGGCACGACTTTTGAACATCACCGTCGTGAGGCGGCAGGAGCTGCCCGCCAAAATTGATGCTGTTATGGGGGAGGTCGAAAATTCTAGTTTTGTCTTTTAACGTCTTTGGGACCGAGCGTGTTGATGCGCCCGCTTGGAAACTATGAAACGTTTCCCCGTCCATGGACGCGGCGCCACTGGTCGCCACGTACTCGCCTTCACTGTCCGCCACTGGAGCCGGCAGCCGGTGCGGCTCGCGATCATCACGGCTGCGATGCTTGCCTCCACGCTGGCTGACGTGCTGATGCCGGTCTATTCAGGTCGTCTCATCGATGCTGTTGCAGGCGGCGCTGCTGTGGCAGCACCAGCCTGGCATTCGGCCCTTGCAGCCTTCTCTGTACCGATTGCGCTTGCGCTCGTTGCCATCGCCATGCGCCACATCGCCGTCATTGGCCTGAACGATCTTTTGCTGAAGATGATGTCCGATGTCGCGAACGAAGCGTTCTATCATGTCCAGCGCTTTTCGACAGACTGGCATGCGAACAGCTTCGCCGGCTCGACAGTGCGCAAGATAACGCGCGGCATGTGGGCGCTCGACCCTCTAAACAGCACAATATTGGTCGCGCTGTTCCCGTCCTTTATCATCTTGGTAGGTTCGACGGCGCTGCTCGGCTGGCACTGGCCGGTCATGGGCGTGATCTTTGCTTGCGGCTCTCTGATCTATCTAGCGTTTTCGATTTCGCTGTCGCTCAGCTATGTCGCGCCGGCGGCGAGCCTTGCCAACCAATGGGACACAAAGCTCGGCGGCGCGCTTGCGGACGCGGTCAGTTGCAACGCTGTGGTCAAAGGCTTCGGCGCCGAGGTTCGCGAAGACCAGCGGCTTGAAAATATCATGACCAAATGGCGGCACCGCGCGCGCCGGAGTTGGGTGCGCGGAACGATCGTCGACTCAACCCAAGGCGTCACTTTGGTTGCGCTCAGGGTGGCGGTGGTCGGATATGCCCTGCTTCTGTGGTCGCATGGACAGGCAACGCCGGGCGAGATAGCCTATGTTCTCACGTCCTTCATCGTCCTGAAGGGCTATCTGCGTGATGCCGGCATGCATGTCCGCACCGTGCAACGCTCGGTTAATGATATGGAAGAACTGGTGGCCATCCACAATCAGCAGCTGGATGTTGCGGATCGTCCAGAGGCCAAGCCGATCCGGATCACGACGGGCCGCATCGATTTCGAGAACGTCCACTTCCGTTACGCCAACCATCCCCTGCCGATCTATAGCCAATGTTCGCTGTCGATTGAGGCTGGCGAAAGGGTTGGGTTGGTTGGACCTTCCGGTTCCGGCAAGTCAACATTCGTGAAGCTCATCCAGAGACTCTACGACCTGAGCGGCGGCCGGATCCTGATAGACGGCCAGGACGTCTCCGAGGTGACCCAAGAGTCGCTCCGTTCGCAGATCGCGATCGTGCAGCAGGAGCCTATCCTGTTTCACAGGTCGCTTGCCGAGAACATCGCCTATGGCCGGCCTGGCGCGAGCCAGGCCGAAATCGAGCAAGCGGCACGGCTGGCCAGTGCGCATGACTTCATCGCGCCCCTGCCGAAGGGCTATGGGACATTGGTCGGCGAAAGAGGTTTGAAGCTCTCCGGCGGCGAGCGCCAGCGCGTGGCGATCGCGCGCGCCTTCCTGGCGAACGCGCCGATCCTTATTCTTGACGAGGCCACATCGAGCCTCGATTCGGAATCCGAGGTGCTCATTCAACAAGCGGTGGATCGGTTGATGGTGGGTCGAACCACACTCGTCATCGCACACCGGCTGTCGACGGTCCGCTCGCTCGATCGGCTGCTCGTCTTCGACCGTGGCCGCATCATGGAGGACGGCGATCATGCCGCGCTGATCGATCTCGATGGTGGCATTTACCGCCGCCTCTTCGAACGGCAGGCGTTGGAACTAGCGATGGGCCTGGCCTGAGCGCCAAGTATCAGGATCGAGTGCCCGACCGCGAGAGCGCCCATTCCCGGTACAAAATGTATCGCCGTCTCACGACATCCCAAATCTAGCCCGGTCGACGTATATTGGGAAGCACATGGAGGTGTCCGCTGAAACCGACTCCCATCCAAAAAAACATAAGGTACCGTCCATCATACTCCTGTTTCGCTTGCATTGCGCAGAACTTAAGCTCGTTAATTTTCGCTTAGAAAATTCTAGAACTATACTGCAAGAGATCCTCCGAAATCCTAGACCTCTTTCATACCGGGCACAACGCAAACGTTTCGCTCAGGTTGCAACCTAAGCTGTCAAACACCTTTTAAGAGAGCGGTGTCCAATGAAGTCCGGCTTGGCAAACCTGCGCAGGTTCTACTGTGGCAGACTGAGCTTCGCCATTCGGCCTCCATCGATCGTCCACACCTGACCGGTGATAAACGAGGATTCTGGCGAAGCCAGCCAGACTACGAGGTTCGCGACCTCCTCCGGCTTCCCCGTTCGCCCAATTGGATGGATATTACCGATCTGCTGGCGAAAGCGCTTGGGGTCCGGCATGCTCTCGATGAAATCCAAGTTCAGGTCGGTGTCGATCCAGCCAGGCGCGACAGCGTTGCAGCGCACACCTTCGGCGCCGTGGTCGATCGCAACCGCGCGGGTGAGACCGTGGAGACCAGCCTTGGAGGCGCAATAGGCCGCGTGTTTCGGGTTGGATCCCAGCCCCTCGATCGATCCGACATTCACGATCGCGCCGCCAGTGGACCGCAGGTGAGGCATCGCCGCCTTTATCAGCACGAATGGGGTGGTCAGATTTATGGCGATCGTCCTCTCCCAATCTGCTAGGCTCATATCTTCGACGAGCGCCTCCTGCATGACCCCGGCGTTGTTTACCAGGACATCGAGCCGTCCCGCCCGTTCGACAACCGCTTTGATAGCATGAGCCGCCTTGGTCGGAGCTGTGAAGTCGACCGAAATGGCCTCGAATTCCCGGTCCTCACCACGTTGAGCGGTGAACACGCGAGCGCCCTCGTCCCTTAGACGTCGCGCAGTCGCAAGACCGATGCCGCTACGCCCGCCCGTCACGAGAGCCACCTTACCTGCAAACCTTTTATCCAACTGCCTTTCCACCCTTCACTTCGACGAGCGACATGCATAGGCAGCGGGACATCGCGTGAGGCACGATGGTCTGGGCGATGCCACCGCCTCTGCGATCTGCCGAGCGGACTAGCTTGCCAAGCTCTGCCCCTATCCGCAGGATCGACGGGGAAGCGGTGAAGACGCTTCCCCGGTTCTGCTACCTCAAACCCAGATGCCATCCCGCTGATCGAGACCCGCGGCTTCCTTCCCCCCGCCGAAGTTCCCCCCGACGACTGGCTTCTGCAGCGGCGGAAGCGGAGTATTACATACTCAGGATCCGGCAAGCCGAGCCTTGCTTGTGTCATTCTAATCGTAAGCACCAGCAACTGCCCTGAGAATGCACAAAAGGTTTCGCTAGGGTTAAAACCAGTTTATGCCTCGCGCAGTCGTGCGCAAGCTGTTCGGACCTGCGACATCGCCTTATTTCGGAACCAGCTGGCGGTTTGGTGAGTACCGGCACACGGGCTCCTTGTCCGGGTGCAGCAGAACTCGTAGGCCTCCGTTGCCTTGCGCCAAGCTCCTGGAGTAATGCGGGCATGGCTGTTCTAAAACATCCCAGGACGTACCCCCGGGCCTCGTAGGCGTATGCGCGGTCTGCAATCAGGTCGATCGTTCGACGACCTTCGAACGATCGCAGCCCGTACGTCTCTATTTCGCGATAAGCCTCTGCTTGACAGCGCCTTGGCGGCAACCTCAGCTTTGAACGCGCTCTGTTGGGGTATGAATGCGGCCCACCGAGAGCGCTGGCTGGCGCTTGCCGAGTAAACTCTGCCATGCAGAATCTCAGTCTCCTGCGACTGGCAGCCAACCAGCTGGGCCGGTATTGATTCGGGCCTGGCCGAGCTCGACGCGGGTGAGATCGTTGAGCGGGCGATCTTGGCCGTGGAGCTGACGCTCGAGGAATTGCCGAACCCGCGCAAGACGACCTGGAGAGCGAGTATGCCAGGCTGGAAGTTAACAGGCTGCCCAGCAATTGAGGGGGACCCGACGGGTGCAACACCTGTTTTTTCTTCCAGGGGGAACTCGGCCCTGCTATGGCCGATCCTACCGCACGTCGCTGATCAGCGACCGGACTTTCGAGAAGCGGCAGTGCGCCTTTCGTCCGGTCAGCCTTTCTCCTGACGCAAACACATGCGGATCGCCGCGGACGGGGAAAGTCGTCCCGCGTCCCGTCCTGCGGCCTGCGCTTTGCTGACGCTCCTACGGCTGTCCCGTTCACCGCCCGAGGCAGGGGCGAATTTCCTCCGTCCTACGCACGACAACCGTCCGCTGTTGCGGACGCGCGCGGGACTGCCGGTTTCCCTGTTGGAGGGCCGACAGTCGCTGGCTCGGAGGTTAACCGGAAACGGGTGCGTCGAGGACCAGCGATCCTGTGCGCCATCCGCTGATCGTATGGCTCCCTGGCGGTTCTTCTTCGCTGCGCTAGCGCTTCAGCAGCTTCAACAATGATGCACGTCGGCTTCATCATCTTCAGCGGCTGGCGCTTGAACCCGGCAACACCACACGGTGGACACAAGCGCCGCTCCGCCAGGTAGCAAGGGAAATCGAACCTATGTAACCGACCACTCAATTAAGCCGACGGCCCGCTGAAGTATCGCCTCCGTCCGAGCGATGTCAGGCGAGCTGGCGGTCACATATCCGATTAAGTCTCGGTGATCGCCTCTCCTTTTGATCGTGGTGTTTGGTTCAAGGTAAAGCTTCACTTTGGCGACGCCAGGTACAGCAGCCGCCCGGCTGACGCCATCGATCCAATCGAGAACGCCGTCCCGTTCAGGAACTAGGAATTGCGCAGCAGCAGTTTCTGAACGGGTTCCGCGCAAATCGCCCTCATCGCCGATCACGAGTTTAATGTGCTCTCGGATAAGATTGATACCGCAAGCTAGCTCAACTAGCTCAACACCGGGCGAGCCCGACATACGCGGATTTACTTCAATGACGACCGGCCCATGTGCCGTCCACCTGAGTTCAACGTTGGTCGGACCCCAGTGAAGGTCGAGAGCCTGTAAACACCTCAGTGAAACATCGGCGATGCGCTCATCCTCTTCATTGGTAAGCAAGGCCGGATAGGCGCATCTATTATATACGAAATGCGGCGAGGGACCGAATTCGAGAGAGGCGATTCCAATGACGTCATCTCCCATCATCTCCACCCAATAATGAAAGCCTTTCACAAATTGTTCCACTAATATTCTTGCTGGGGACTGCCATGTACTCCACCTGCTTGATAGATAAGCAGTATGCTGGATTAGCTCCTCGCTACTGCCGCACAATCGGACCCCCTCGCTGCCGCCGGTGTCCGTGGCTGGTTTTACAATTACAGGAAAGCCGATTTTAGCGGCAGAGCTTACAACCTCGCTCGCATTCGTTGCCAACGCGTAGGCAGGAATTGGAATGTCGGCTTGCCCAAGCAGCTGACGTTGAGTGAATTTATCGCAGCATCGTTCAACCGATTCGGCGTTCGGACCTGGCAGATTGAAATGTCGACAGAGCATGCCGACTGTCGCATATGCAGCTTCCTCCGAGCTCGTAATCCCAGCAATATCATAGGTCGCATGCAGCCGAACACACTCGCAAATCAGCGCATCGAGATTGGATGTGTCCACACAGATTACCTCACTGTCTTCTGCGGCATGATAGTAGTGCCTAAGTGGATCAGCCGCCAGGGTAATCGAGTGCAGGCCAAGACTTCGGGCCGCTTGGACATATAGAGGACCATTGTTCCTTGTACCCTCGATCAGGATAAGCGCTCTTCTTTTCATGTTTGTCGACTCCGAATAGCTTGTCTGGTTTTTTTCCGCGCGTGAGTTCGTCCAACATACCACTGCTCGTGGTTTGCGATTGGTAAATTCTTGTGAAGTAGTTGTATTTATCTGTTGCAGGATGTGACGTCATGACCACCAAAAAGAGTGTCTTGGTTGCCGCAATATAGGCCTATTCTTCTCGCGCAAGTCGGCTGGGGAATGAGAGGCGCGATGATGGGATCCGTTACCGCCGCACCGATCCTGGTGAAGGACCAGAGATCCCATGGCAACGGGTGATGACCGGTGTCTACATCACTCAGCTGGCTGGGGAGCGTCTGGGAGAAGGTACGATGCACGAGCTTCTGCTCGTCGCGCGAACTGTCATTCAAACGAGCTTGGTGAACGGCCTTACACCTAACCTACAGCGGCCTCAAGAACGCACCGCCAAACTGCTGGATAGCTTCATCGATTCGGTTGACGTTCACCGTGCTTTTGACTACGAAACTATGGATCAAGTAGTGCGACGCACAGAAACTTCGATGGGTAGATCATCTTGCTTTGTCACCCCAGGCAGCAGGATGGCCCACCAGAATTAACCAATAGAAAATCTCACCAGCAAGTGTAGCCACCATCCACCAACAATACCGTTCCCGTGATATAGGTTGACGCGTCGCTAGCAAGAAATTGGACGGCAGATGCAATCTCATGAGGTTGGCCGAAGCGGCCCATTGGCGTCCGATCAGACCATGCCCTGACCACTTCTACAGGATACTGGTCGGTCATCTCTGACTGTACGAATCCAGGCGCCACTGCGTTCACCCGAACCCCAGATCTTGCCCATTCGCAAGCAAGGGTTTTGGTTACCATAGTTACCCCCGCCTTGCTCGCATTGTAAGCCGTGACTACGGATTCCTGTCGGGTGACAACATCTCCACATATCGAACTGATATTTACAATCACGCCGGAACCGCGCTCCGCCATGAGAGAGCCGAAGGTGCGACTGCAGTAGAACAGGCCGTCCAAGTTGACTGAAAGGACAGCTCGCCAATCCTCGTCGGTGGTATATTTCGTCGGCGCCGCGCGGGACACCCCGGCATTGTTAATAAGGATGTCAGGGCAAACGGCGATGCCATCGGCGAGATCGCGTACCGCCTGCGAGTCCCTAACATCGAGCTGATAGACTTTAGGCTTGACTGGAAACTGATCTGCCGCCGCGGCCACGCGAACCCGATCCCTTCCAGTGAGAATTATATCGGCGCCAGCTTCTTGTAATGTAAGCGCGACTTGCAATCCGATGCCGCGTGCTCCGCCGGTCACCAAAGCGGTCTTCCCACTCAGACCGAATCTGCCATCGATGAATGATTTACTCATGTATAAGCCCTATCCCTTCTGGAATGTTTCCCGCCTATCGTCTGATGGCCTGCCTTCTTTTTCTAAGCGCGTCTTATCACCTCCTACTGCGACGATAACGGCAGTTGCTGTGTTACTTCCATTCATGCGTTTTTTGGGAACTCAGAGTAACTGTCGTATGGCGCCAACAATGCTGTCCCGTGTTGGAAAAAAGTCCTTCTCAAGAGCCGGACTGAATGGGACATGAATATCTGGAGCACTCAGCCGCAAGATAGGTCGCTTCAAAAGATCGAAGGACTCTTCCGCCATCACCGCTGCGATTTCACTTCCGACGTTGCAGATACGGTGTCCGTTCTCGACAATAATCAGCCGTCCGGTCTTCTCGATTGACATCTTGATTGCCTCATAATCGAGCGGCTTCAATGTACGTGGATCGATCACTTCGACCGAAATGCCTTCCTCGATGAGGTAGTTGGCAGCTTCCATGGTCGGCCTGATAGCACCGGCGATGGCAACGACGGTAACGTGCTCCCCCTCGCGCTTCACGTCCGCTTTGCCAATTGGGATTAAATGGTCCGGATCCGTGGGGACGTCGCCTTTGAGAGGCCAGAGGCGGGTGTCCTCGAAGACGAGCACAGGATCGCCGTCGCGAATGGCGGATTTCATGAGGCCTTTGATATCGGCAGCGCTGGTCGGGCTGATAATCTTAAGGCCCGGCACGTTCATAAAAAGCGGGTAAGGCCGGTCGGCATGCTGTGCCGCTTCGGAGCCCGTCGAGAACATACAGCAGCGAAAGACGATTGGGATGTCTATCTGGCCCCCAGTCATATACCGCAATTTTGAGGCCTGGTTTACAATCTGGTCACAAGCGAGATAGATGAAACTGGCAGTTGAAATGTCTACAATCGGTCGCAAACCATTGATGGCAGCCCCGATGCCAAGTCCCGTAAAACTGCCTTCTGAAATTGGCATGTTCCAAACCCGGTTCTTGCCGAAGCATTCGATAAGCTTGCCGCCGCCATGAACTGAGACGTCCTCTCCCAACAATACAACGCGCTCATCCCGATGCATTTCCTCTAGCTGGGCCTGCACGATTGCCTCAAAATAGGTCATCTGAATATGGGGACCGGGCGTGGCTGCGTCTCTGTGGGTATCGTCTTTCACATCCATTAATCCCTCCAGCCCACCCTTAGCGGGCAATGGTCGACACGAACATATAGTCGGGCAACGTTTCGGGCCGGGGCATGGGGCTAGCCAAAGCAAACTGTACGGCCTGTGTGACGGCTTGGGCCACTTCATGCTCGATGGTTGCTAGAGTCTCTTCATTTACACCCTCTTCGAGCAGCACAGTGCGATATAGCAAAATTGGGTCCCGGTCGCGTTTGTGTGCCTCGACTTCTGCGACCTGTCGATAAGGCTCCCCAGAAACGGCCAAGCCTATATTGTGTTCATCGAACCGATAAGTGTTGGCCACTATGAGAGTGGGTCCCTGCCCCGCGCGTGCTCGCGTGACCGCATATGCCGCAGATTGATAGACGGCACTGACGTCCTGTCCGTCTACTATTTCTCCTGGAATTCCGTAACCTGCCGCTCGTAGGGCAATGTCCGGCTGTCCGTGGCTTGTTGCTACGGAGGTGGTCATTGCATAGCCATTGTTCTCGCAAAGATAAATGACGGGAAGCCTCCACAACGAGGCCATGTTGAGGCTCTCGTGAAAAGTGCCCTGGTTCACTGCTCCGTCGCCGAAAAAGCAAAGGGTAACCTGATCGACGCCGCGCACCTTGGCGCTAAATGCGCATCCTGTGGCAAGAGGAATGCCCCCTCCGACGATTCCCGATTCACTGATAATCCCCACTGAACTGTCCGCAAAATGCATCGAACCGCCACGCCCCTTACAAACGCCGCCCTCCTTACCCATCAGTTCTGCCATAAGCGCCTGCAAATGCGCGCCCTTCGCAATCGGATGGCCATGCGAACGGTGTGTTCCGGTCATGGCGTCATCGTCCCGGAGGGCGAGGCTTGCTCCGACGATAGCGCCTTCCTGACCCACGGTCGTGTGAAACCAACCAGGGATCTGACCACCGTTGAACAGGCGCCTACCTTCTTCTTCGAATCGGCGGATGCGAAGCATCCGTCGAAAAGCCTCTAGCCTACGATCGCCCTTCAACTGCATGACCCAACCCTGCCCGTCAGCAAGGGGCGATCGCCTGCATTCCAACAGCGCGCATCGGCTAAATCCTCGTGCTCGAGCTCCGAAGGTACGTGGCGGGTCTCTTCGGCATTCTCCTGGCGAGGCACGATCTCGGCAGGCACTTTCATCTGGTTCTCTGTCAGCATGGCCTTGTTCCTTCCGGCTCGCACAACCCTGTGCATGCGTCATGCCATTTGACCTGAAGGCTCGCATTACACTGTTCTTCATCGAAGAAAGGCGTCGTGAAAGAACTGCACAGACCTCCTTTGTTCGAAGTTCGCCAACAATGTCGGATCCTGAACTGGCCCCCATTTCGGCCGGACAGTCGGCCTAACGCGGGAGGCTTGGGGATATCCTCAAGCACAGGCTTATGGCTGACGACTGTCGACGGATTGAACTGATCACCGGGGAGGTACGGCGCCGACACTGGACGACGACCGAACAGAAGCTGCAGATTATCGAGGAGAGTTTCCTTCCGGGTGAGACCGTGTCCTCTGTCGCCGCACGATGAGGCGTGGCGCCAAATCTCTTGTATCGTTGGCGCCGTTTATTGAAGGAAGGCGGAACGGCTGCGGTGGGATCGGACGAATCTGTGGTCGGGAGTTCGGAAGTGCGGCGGCTTGAAGAGCGCCTTCGCGACCTCGAGCGGCTTCTCGGCCGCAAGACCATGGAAGTGGAGATCCTCAAAGACGCGCTGGCCAGGTCGGAGTCAAAAAACCGAACTTGCGGCTCTTGTCGCAGCCGAGGGACGGTTCCCGATGAAGGCCGTTGCCGAGACCCTCGGGGCGGCGCGTTCCCATCTCCATGAGTTGCATCGCCTGGCGAAGCCGCGCGGGCCTTATCGCAACCCCGATGACGATGGGCTCTTGGAGCTGGTCGCCGCCTGATCGACGAACGCCCGACCTATGGCGATCGTCGCATCACAGCCCTGACGAACAGGGAACGCGAAAGACGGCGAACCGGCCGTCAATCACAAGCGCGTCTTCCGTGTCATGCGCCAGCGAAACAGGCGCGACAGCACGCGCACGAGTAAAAAGAGCCCGGCCTGCACGAGATCCAGCGTGTGCCGTCGGGCGAGACACCACCACCCGGTACGATACAATCAGGCGGGATGGTAGATGAGAGCTATGCAGCGCCGCGATGAGGCCGATCTCAGCTCCCAAATGCCTGAGATTGGCTTCGCGCGCAGGCGTTTCGGCCGCGTATAAGGTGCCGCCTTGTGAAAGGGATCGCAGCAACCTCAGCCGGCAGCATGAACACTGCGTGATAGAGCACCGGCAGCAGTTCATTCTGGCGTGCGGCAAGCCAGTCCCGGCAGGCCTGACCCTGGCATTTGGGACTGTGCCGGCTGCGACAGGAATTGTAGGCCACGCGGATCGACCGCAGGAGCGGCAGCCGTAGACTGGCCGCCCAGTTCGGCGGTCCGGCAGAGCTCGATCGCGCTCATCACACGCCGCTCGATGCGAGCCTAGATAGCCGTCATGAACCTGTCTATATACTTCGCCATGGCGGCGGAAGATATCCGCCACCTTCAGTCTCGCCGACATGGCGGTACCACTCACCCTGGCGGCACCTCGATGTTCAGCCGGGCTTGTCGTGCGTCGGATGAGGCTGTTCGAGACCTTAGCGTAGCGCGCCGCCGGACAGATTGTTGTGGCCGAGTAGAACCTGGATGGTGCGGATGTCGGTGCGTTCTGAAGATGCGTGGCGAAGCTGTGCCTGAGCGTGTGGACCGTCACCCGCTTAGGCGGCCGCACGCGCCGAACGACAAGCCCAAATAACACCCGCGCGCGGGAAACAGCCAGTCCCGCGGCTTCGCCAAGCCGCCAGTAGACTCGCAGATGCGCAGAAGCTGCGCCGACAGCATCACGGTGCGGTCCTTGTCGCCCTTGCCGTGCTCAACACGGATCACCCCGCGACCGCTGTCGATGTCGCCGACCTTCAGCCCGACAGTCTCCAAGCACTGAGACCTGCTCTTAGGCCGTCGTCAGGGCCGTACGGCACTTCAGGCTCGGCACCGCCTCTAGGAAGGCCACGACTTCGTCGGCGCTCAATACCACCGGCAGCGTGCGTAGCGAGCGAGCATAGACGATCCGCTCCGGACTCTCGGCATGGCCCAGCGTCACGCCGTAGAGGAACCGCAGCGCGCACACCGTCTGGTTCAGCGCAGCCACGAGATTCCGGTCGACATCAAATGAACTTGGAAGGCGCGCACGTCCTCCAGACCGAGCCGGTCCGGCGAACGGCCAAGTAGCGCGAAAACTTCGCCGCGGCATGCACGTGGGGATCGCTGCGTGGCCGGCGGCAGATTACGGATCGTCATATCCTCGATCATGCGCCGGGGAACTGGGGTCAACTTGGCCATTTCTGTAGCTCCTGTTCTCAGATTGCGCTTCAACAGCCGCGATCCTTCAAAACAGAAGCGTTCCTGCAAACCGATCCGCCAAATGCCGCGTTAGCGGCTTCGTTCAATCCTCAAAATGCCCACATCGCCAAAAATCTGCCAAAGTAGCACTAGGCTGCGTCGCGACGGATCGCCTCTGGTGGACTCCGACAGGCAAGTCAGAGAAAGCTCGAAAAATCAACACTGGGGCGTTTCCGTCGGACGCTCAGCTTAGCTACATCCGTGGCAGACTTATTGGACTTGCTCAGCGCGGCGGCAGCACGATCGAAGAACTCTGGAGGAAGGCCCTCTCCGGGTTAGTAGAGTCAAAAAGATTTGTCCCCTGTGACGCAAATGCGAAAAGCAAGCCGACCAGGGGAGTCGTGATCAGTAGGGCGGAAATCGCACAGCATTTCTCTTCCAACAAACGCCCAGCCTCGGCATGTATATCTAGGGAATAGTGCATATTTATCCTCCGAGATAGCGTTCCGTCACGACAGGAGGGACTTCTCATAGTATCGCGCTGCCTCAGGTTTCTTGTCAAGCAGGTCCCGGCTGTGACGTAAGCAGATGAATTGACCGCCCCATGGAGCACCGAACACGCCGAACGATGACGACCGATCCGCGCTCCATACACCGAAGCTCCACATTGTTGTGTCCCCAGCCAAGATCGAGAGCATGCAAACCACTCAGCGAAATGTCTGCTACACGAAAATCGTCGTCACGAAGCGCCAACCCAGTGTGACCTGACACTGACCGGCTATTGCCTGCAATTCGACCAATATCCTTGGCGGAATGGCCACATGCGCCACCCCCAACAGAGACCGTGTGTTCGGAGGCTAACAGCGGACTTGCTGCAAATCTGACGCCACAGCTGCCACTGCCCGACTGCTGGTCAGAGTATCGACAGCACTCGCGGGTCAGGGCGTCGACCATGGACTTGGATGCCTCCACCCCCCTTTCTACGAATGTAGGCGGGCGAGTTGGACCAACGAAAAGCCAACTTCCGCAAAAGTGCTGAGCCAGATGCGCAACAAACAGCTTTTCCGCGGATCTCTCAAGAATTGGACAATTTGAAGAGACTCGGCCGAAATCCCTAGGCCACCAAAGCCTCATCAAACGGGCATCTCGTGAGATTTTCAACTCCGCTCTCGGTCACGAGCACCTGCTCTTCCAGTTTTACGCCTTCCCGCCCACCGACGGCACCGATATAAGCCTCGACGCACAGGGTCATTCCGGGCTCGAGAACATAGTCGAATGCTCCCGGGATGAAGTCTTCAGGATAGAGAATCGCGGGATATTCGTCGCAAAGACCAATGCCATGCATCATGACGCCATATCGCTGCTTGACGAAATCCGCGGGAAGCTTGTGGCTGCGCTGAGTGAGTTCGGTGAAAGAGACGCCCGGCTTTAGCATAGCCATGTTTGCAGCTACGTGCTCGTAGGCTATGTCGTGCAGCCTTCGCTGTGCTTCGGTGGGTCGGCCGTCACCGCAGTGCCAAGTGCGGGAGAAGTCGGCACACATGCCGTACGGGCCCACCATATCGGTGTCGAAGGCGACGAGGTCTCCTGAGACAATGCGACGGGGGCCGGCCTCCTGCATCCAGGGGTTCGTGCGCGGGCCGGAAGTTAAAATGCGCGTTTCGATCCACTCGCCACCACGTGCGATGTTTTCGGCATGAAGAACCGACCAAAGTTCCGTTTCGGCTATGCCGGGCTGCAAACGTTCTCGCATTTTGGCAACGGCAATCTCGCAGGTCGCGAGAGAGCAGCGCATGGCGTTGATCTCGTCGATTCCCTTAATGGCCCTGGCGTGCTCCATGAGCTGCATGCCGTTGCAAACCTCGATGCCAACTGCATCTAGCGCACGAAGGCCGGGGATTTCGATCTTGTCGACGGCAAGACGACGGTTTTTGCCACCAGAGCGGCGCAACAGTTCGTCAATTTGTCCGGCAAAGTCCTTGGCGACTGCTTCTTCTTGGTCGCCGGCAACGAAATAGTAAAAGCCGGCCCCGCCATCCCGGGTTTCGTTGATGAGCGGCAGATAGGTTGACAGGTGGCTGCAACGATGGAAATCCCAGAGAACGACATAGCCGTCGGCCGATACGAACACAGCTCGTGACGGATTGTGCATGATCCATATGTGCATGTTCGAGGAATCTGAAGCGTATCGTATGTTCAGCGGGTCGAAGCAGAGCACGCCCGCATAGTCTCTTTGGCGGAGTTGCAGAACAATCCGATCAAGACGGGTCTTGCGCATACGATCTAGGTTGGGCGTGGTCAGGCCCAAGGCTGCCCACTCCGCAAAGGCGACGTCCGTCGGCCCAATTTCAACCCGATCGTTGTCATCCATGCTCCCATCCGGCTTAAGTGCTTTTGCCACTCGCGTGGGATCAATTTTGTGGTTCACAATCGAAAACGAGGACATGTTAAGGCCGCCCTAGTGGCTCACTCTTACGTGGATCTAAGACCGGATTTCTTGGATGCTAAAGGCGGAAAAAATATTGCTCGATATAAAGTCAATTCATCTGCATTCGTGCTCTGGGGTGCCTGCGACCACAACTGGAACCAGGTAGCCTTCCAGCGCGCCGCAATGGGCAATCTGTCGATCCCAGAGCTTTGCCGGGAGCCCTGTCGTGCTAGTGGTTTACGCCTGACATAAGAGTTCGGCTGAGGATTCCCTTTTGTGAGTGCGCATGCGAGTCTGGTACATGCGCACAGGAATATACCTCACCGTTTCTTCGATTGATCGTCAGCCTCTCTCTGATCAGCGCGCCCATCGCAGTGCGCTGCAGAAGCACGTTTGGCGCGCAGAGATCATTCTGTTGAGCAGCGACGGCGTGGGCACCCTCGAGATCATGCGGCAATCTGGTAAGTTCAAGACTTGCGTGTGGCGCGCCAGTGCAAGCTCTGCAACGATCCGCAGTTCGTCGACAAACTGCGCAACGTCGTCGGCCATGCCACTAGTTGATCCACCGGCTCACGCTATCCTGTTGTCGGTCGACGAGAAGAGCCCAGATCCAGGCGCTCGACCGCACCCAGCCCGGCCTGCCCATGAAGGGTAGGCTCGGCACCACGACCACGACTACAAGTGCAACGGCACGACCACCCTGTTTGCCGCCCTTACCGTGCTCGATGGCACCGTTATCGGCAGGAACATGCAGCGCCATCGTCACCAGGAATTCATCCGCCTCACTCAACGCTGTCGATGCCGAGGTGGCGGCCAGCAGGGCCATCCACGTCGTTCTTGACAACTACGCCGCTCACAAGCACCCCAAGGCGCGTGCCTGCTCGGCCGCCATCAGCGCCTCACCTTCCGCTTCCACCTTAAGCGTCACGAGCACCGCACGGCTGTCCTTGGTTGACAGAGGCAGGGTCAGATGCGGGCCGCTTTGACTCGCTGCGGCATGGTACGAGCGGATGGCGACGACCGCCTTTGCAACGGCGGCGACGCCCGCGCCGTCGAGACGGGAGTTCACCCCCTTTGTGTCCCGGATTAGGACGGCGTCATCTGGGTCTACGGCGCCAATGATGACGACGGGATCTTCACCGATGAAGGCTTCGAGGAGGTCAAACTCCTCCTCGAAGAACATCATCGCGTCTCCCCATCGAAAGCTTGACCCCAGCACTCCGGTGCTCAGGTTCTCTGGCCACCAGATACGCACGTCTGCGGTCTTCACCGGATGCGTACCACGCAGGCTCAAGTTGGCGTTTGGAATTGGCAACGCTTCCGGAGCGAAACGTTATGACGAACTGAACGTCAAGGGACTCTCCATCGCTGACCTAATGAGCGTGGAAAGCTCTACGAGGAGATGCTGGACCTCATGGAAGAATCCGGGGAATTTCCGATTCCTGACCCACGGGGCCACTCCCGTCGTGTATCGCACAACGAAGGTGCAGGCGGCAATGCGCCCAGATGGAACCCCACTATATCTCGATTGCAAGCCAGTTTCGGGCTGAGCGACATCTGTGGCTTTCGTCCCAACAAGAAGCGTTCCAGGACCGCTATTCTAAGCCAGAACGATTCGGCGCTCGCGAAATACGTGTAGAGGAGCGCCGCCACTTCATAGGCGCTTACTACATAGCGGACACGGACACCGGTTGCCCGAGGTTATCGGTCCCTGGATGCCAGATTCAATCATTGAATTTGATGCGCAGCATGATGTTGATGCCCCATTCGTTATTAGCGCGCCGGCGGGAACAGTGGGCGCCTCCGCCTTACCCCCATAAGCCGTACCCTCATAGGGCGCGCGAACCGGGCACTGCTTGTGCGGCACAGCTGAACCATGGACGCCTGCCGAGGGTGCCCACCAACCGCAGTTCCCCAGTTGCGAAGCCCTCGAGGCCACCCCGTTTTTATGTTACGCCGTCGCAATCGCCGGGTTCGGCTGTTCGGCCGGAACACCCCAATTGCTCGCCATGGAATGCCAATGCATTACGCCAGACCCGCGGTCTGTTGCGCTGATGAAAGGCTTCGCGCCTGACAAATTGCCTAAGCCCAGCCAAGATTTTAAACAAATCGGCCCCCAGTTTCCGCGAGGGATGAACGTTCAGCAGGTCAACGATTTGGAGCTTAACGGGAAATGGCATCTAAAGCTGTGCTCCGGGTCCTGCAGGCTCACTGAGGATGGGGGAGCGACGCGGCCACAGATGCGATCTTGAGCGTAACGACACCGGGTGTGGAACTCGCAGCCGGATGGCCGGTACATCACGCTTGGCACTTCGCCCTTGAGCTCAATCCTGTTGAGCACTGCGTCTGGGTCCGGTTCGGGATTGGCCGCAAGCAGCGCTTCGGTATAGGGATGGCTTGGCTGATGGAAAATACTCTGCGTCGTGCCGACTTCAATGAAGCGGCCGAGATACATGATTGCCATGCGGTCAGTTATGTGGCGCACTACATTGAGGTTGTGCGTGATTATCAGGATCGCGATGCCTAGTTCGTCCTGCAGGCGAGTGAGAAGATTTAGCACCTCGCCTTGCACCGAGACATCCAAGCCCGCGGTCGGCTCATCGGCGATGATCAAGTCCGGATTGAGCGCTAGGGCGCGCGCCACGCTGACGCGCCTGGCTTGACCACCGGAGAGTTGATGAGGATAGCGGCCAACAAAATCGGCCGGCAAGCCCACCATCCGCAGGAGGCGCGTCGCTTCAGCTCCTAAATCGCGATCCTTCAGCCCATGGATGCGGAAAGGCTCGGTCAAGATCGATCGCACCGTCAGCCTGGGCGAAAGTGAACCGATCGGATCCTGAAACGTCATCGCCATGCGTCGCAAGTAGGGCTTGCGTTCTACCGCACTGAGGTCCGTGAGTTCCTGCCCATCGAAGCTGATGCTGCCGCTCACCGCCCGCTGCAGGCCAATCATCGTGCGAGCGACGGTGGATTTTCCGGAGCCGCTCTCGCCGACAAGGGCCAGCGTCTCACCCTTGTGAATTTCAAAAGAAACACTGCATACCGCGTCGATGAAAGGCGCATTTGTCCCGGTCGCGAGCGCTTTAAGCGGCCCCATCGTGCGGAAGCGGACGCAGAGGTCCCGAACACTGACAAGGGCACTCATGCCGAAACTAGTCGATTTTCTTCGAGCAGATGGCATCGTGCCGTCTGCCCTGGGCTGATCGGGCGATCGACTGGCTGTTCCTCGAGACAGCGATCATATGCCTGCGGGCATCGCGCGCTGAAGATGCACCCCTTCTTCAAGCCCAGGAGGCTGGGCACCTCGCCGGAAATGGTCGGCAATGTGCGTGTGGTTCGTTTAAGCCGCCCCGGGTCGCACTCAAGCAGGGCGCGGGTGTAGGGATGAGCGGGATTGCGGAATATGCTGCGCACATCGCCTTGTTCGACCACTTCGCCGGCATACATGACGACGACCCGGTCGCACAACTCAGCCACAGCTCCAAGATGATGGGATACGAAGAGGACGGAGCAACCGATCTCCCTTTGGAGATTTTTGAGCAGATGGATGATCTGGACTTCAAGTGTCGCATCGAGCGCAGTCGTCGGCTCGTCGGCGATGAGGAGCACGGGTTTTACAAGCAGCGCCATGGCTATACATATCCGCTGACGCATGCCGCCGGAAAAGTGGTGCGGATAGGCCCCGATCCGGTTTTGCGGATCCGGAATTCCGACCCGGTGTAGCATGTCGATGGCACGAGCACGCTTTTCACTCCGGCTTTTTTGCTGGTGGTGCTGGATGTCGATCATCTGGTTCTCAACGGTGCGCACAGGATTAAGCGCAGTCATTGGATCTTGAAAAACCATGGAAAGTCGATCGCCAAGCAGGCTACGCTGCGACTGAGCCGGCATCTTCAGCAGGTCTCGCCCTTCAAACAGGATCTCGCCACCTGTGACATCGGCATTTTCCGAAAGCAGACCCATCACCGTATACGCAAGCGTCGACTTTCCAGATCCGCTTTCGCCGACAACGCCGACCACCTCTGCGGCTGCGACATTAAGCGACACGTTTCGCAGTGCATGAATGCGCCCCTCTGGTGTCCCGAAATCAAGATGGAGGTGACGTATCTCCAGGAGGGGTGTGGTCGATTGCGATGACCGATCGTGTGGTATCATAGATCTTTCCGCAGCTTTGGATCGAACATGTCGCGTAGCGCCTCACCCAGGAATGTGAAGCCCAGCGTTGCGAGGACGATTGGAATACCACCGCCAACCACAAGCCACGGCGTCTGCTGGATGTAATTATAGCCGTCGTTGAGGATTGCTCCCCAATCGGGCGTGGGTGGACGTACGCCCAAACCAAGGAAGCTGAGACCGGCCTCCACCGCGATTACCGCGGGCACGTCCATGCTCACGAGGATGAGAAGCGGGCCGATAACATTAGGCAGTACGTGCACTGCCAGGATGCGCATCGTGCCAGCGCCCAGAGTGCGTTCTGCGGCGATGTATTCACTGTTGCGTAGCGCCTCTGTCTGGGTCCTCACGACCCGTGCATAAATGGGCATAGAGGTGATTGCGATAACAAAAATCATGCTGGCCAGGCTGGGTCCAAGTAAGCCGATAATCGCCAACGCGAAGATGATGCCCGGAAAGGAGCGGATCGTATCGAATAAAAGAAGGAGCAAATTGTCCAGCCACCTCGGTCCGAAGCCTGCGATCAGACCAAGCACGAGGCCGGCTGCCAGCGAACTGCCTAGCGAGGCGAAGGCGACAAGCAGCGGGACGCGGCCGCCCATCATGACGCGCGAGAATGTGTCGCGGCCCAGTTGATCGGTGCCCAGAAGAAAAAGTAGTGACGGGTCCGCCAAGCGCGGCCCCACCATGATGCGGGTCGGATCATGTGTAATGATGATCGGGGCGAAGATCGCGCTTGCGAAAACGATCGCGACCAGCGCGGCTCCAAGGACGCCAAGACGGTTCTTGCGCAGTTGCCGCACCGTCTTACGGAAGCTGCCGGGTGCTAGCTCTGGGCCAGTTTCGCCGCGGAGCGCTTCAAGGCTCGCCATGCTAAAGTTTCTCGCGGGTTCGAGGATCAAGAGAGGCAGCGATCAGATCGGACGCCGTCGTCGCCAAGACAGTAACAACAGTGGTGACTAGCACGGCCCCTATTACGACTGCATAGTTGCGCGTGTTGACCGCCTGTACAATCAAGGCACCGATACCTGGTCTTGCGAAAACGACCTCGATAAAGACAGCTGACGAAAGCAACCACGCTATGCCCACGCCGAGGATCGTCACTGTCGGCAGGATCGCAAGCGGCAGCGCGTAATGCAAAACAATGCGCCATTCGGAAATGCCGAAGGAACGGGCCATTCGCACATGGTTTTCACCCAGGATCTCCATCATGGATGCCCGTACCAGCCGGGAGATGTATCCAACCCAGCCGATCCCGACGGCGAAGGCTGGCAGAATGAGATGAACAAGGCCGTCCAAAAAACCCTGTCCGGCTCCGACTGCTGGTAACCAATGGAGCGTGACAGCGAAGATCAGGAGTGCGTAGACAGCCATGACGAACGAAGGAATCGCGATCGTGGCGACTGCCATGATCGCGACGATCTGGTCGATGACAGAATTACGCCTCATGGCCGAATAACAACCGAGCGGCACCGCAATCGCCACCGCCCACAAAATCGAGACGAAGATTAGTTCGATAGTATAAGGAAGTTGCTCGAATATTATGTCCGCAACCGGACGTTGGCTCAACACATCAAAACCAAGATTGCCTTGCAGCAGCCCTTCGAAGAAAATGACGATCTGCACGGCAAGCGGCTTATCCAGCCCCATCTCCCGATGAAGGTGCGCTATCATTTCAGGCGTGGCGCGGGGACCTAGCAGAGCAACGGCTGGGTCGCCAGGCACCGCATGGATCATCATGAACACAAGGGTCACCGCGATCACCGTAATGGCGACCGCGAGGAAAACGCGTTTCAGTAGATAGATCCACACAGTTCACGCTCAAGCTTAAGCCGGCTGGAAATCGATATATAATGGGGTTCCATCTGGGCGCATCGCCGCTTTCATTCGCGTCTTCCGATATAGGATTGGATTGGTCTCATTGGTCAGGAACCGAAATGCGCCAGAATCTTCCATCAAGTCCTGCATGTCCTCGTAAACCTTTGCCCGCTCGTTGGGATCGTTAATGGACAGTCCCTTAGCGTTTAGCTCGTCAAAGCGTTGGCTGCGGAAGCGTTGCCAGTTCCATATACCCACTTGATCTTGCACGAACCAAGTCACGTAGTCGTACGGATCCGGCAGTCCGGAGAAGGTCATAATAAAGAGCTGCACGTCCTTCCAGCTGTCTCCCTCAGACTCCACGCCGAGTGACCAGAATGTCCCGGGATCTCGGGCATTAACCACCAGAGAAATTCCGACTTGGGACAATTGTGCCTGCACCGTCTGAGCTATGGCTGAAGTCTGGCTGTCGTTTGTACAGTCGAGGCTCAATGTCAAACCATTTACCCCAGCCTTCTCGAGAAGCTCTTTGGCTTTTGAGAGATCACCTTCCGGCGGAACCAGAGTCTTTGCGCGATGCCCAACGATACCTGGAGGAATAATACCCGTGGCCGCAATTGACTGACCGTCATACGCGGTATCTAAAACCTGTGGTACATTGATCGCCCATTGGATCGCCCTGCGGACATTTATGTCCTTCAGTTTGGGATGATCCATGTTCATGCCGATCCATGTATAACGGGTCGATGCCCTTTCCGCGATCTCCGTGTTGGCGGGCGGATTGCTCTTGAACGCCGCGAGAGAGTCCAAACCGACTACGGTGAAATCGACGTCGCCCGCCTGATAAGCACGTTCCGCTGCCTTAGCGTCCGGAATAGGCAGGATACGGATTTCGTCGAAGCCCGGCTTGGGGCCTGACCAGTCCGGATTTCTCGTGAGAAGTGCGTACTGGTTGGGCTTCCAGTCAGCCAGCACGTAGGGACCTGAGAATGCTGGCGGCTTCACACCGAAATTACCGCCGTCCTTGGTGGCTTTCCTTACCGCAGCCTCAGAAACGATTTGGCCGACGGCATAAGGCAGCGGAACAAGCCAAACAGCCGCAAATGGCGCGTTGAACACGATAACACCACTGTAGTCGTCCTCCACCTCGACGTGATTTAACGAGCCCCATTGGGGCTTGATGGGTGAATTGAGCTTGATGACGCGCTCGAAAGAGAACTTAACATCCTTGGCCGTCAGCTCGCCGTAATCGCCACTAAATTTTATGCCTTTCTTGAGGCGAAATCGGATATGCGTGGGATCAACCTGCTCGATCTTGTCTGCAGCCTCTAACTCCCAGCCCCATTCGGTGCCGGGCTTATATCGCGTGAGCTTTGAATAGATACAGTTTGTTAGGTCTACTTCCGCCGCCTGCCCGAGGAAAGCGGGATCCAGCGTGACCAGGTCTCCACTGGAACGCACCTCGAGCACCTTGCCTTCGGCCGCCCAGATGACTTGAGACAAGGGCATGCCAGCAGAGATTATGCCACCGCTTAGCGCGGCTCCTGCCCTAAGAAAGGTGCGGCGGCTTACACTTTGCATCATGTCCTCCATGGCTGTTCCCCTTGCCGAGCGACTTGCCGAGGCGTCTTGCCGTGGCCGCGGCGCCCGCGTTCCTTGCTCGGGTGTGTTTCTCTTTGGAATATACTATGGGGCAGCCAAGCCGCAGGCGGAAAAGATACCGTCAGGCATAAATTCTGTTTATGTCATGAGCTCTCGGCCTAGTTGCCGACGCAGCACTCTTTCCTTCAGAAGTTGCGGAGATGGCGTGAACCTCACTGCTGGTTGGAACGCGTCAATACCTACTATCTCGTTGTAAAAAGCGACATTTGAACCCCGGCCGAGCGGGACCAGTACCGGTCAGTTTAAGTCCCGAGCGAACTCCTTGACGTCGTCTCGTTCAAGTAAAAGCTTGTCGCCTTCCTTCGCCACGATATGTGTCTCGATGCGCCATACGTCGCGCAGCGCGCGGACAGTGGCCGAGAGCGCAATATGCACGTTCCAGTTACCGCGGGCGTACGACTTTTCCCAGTTGGAGGTTCCGCGCGCCGAGCTCGGATCGTCGGGATGCATGGTAAGTGTGTCACTGTGCTTAGCCGAAATGACCATTCCGGTGTGCGGATGCACCACGGTCCCCGCGTCGCTCGCCATCCGGAAAGTTGTCTCGCCCGTGGCTTGGTTGGTGATTACCTCGCGACAGAAAGGTTTACCAGGCTTAATAGTCTCTGTTGCCATCGGCCGAGCACTCTCTGGCTTCAGAAACGGTACAAGTTTGGAGTCTACGGCATTCGCTTTGCGCACCGGCAAGATAAGCCTGCTGGCCGCACAATGTATTGATAGACTTGCCCTCTCTGGACTAGGAAAGACAATAGGCCAATGGCTGGTGGCGATGGCGAGCCTTATGCGTTGCCCTTTTTCAAAGCGTTGCCCGCAAGACCGCAGCTTCAGGCGTATTGCTTCAGCCTTACCGGGCGTCATTGGCTTCAAATCGAGGTCGTCGTGGCGATGGGTCAAATTCAGAATGCCATAGCTCACACGGGTGGCCGAGCCGTCCTTAAACACGAGCGAAAGCGTGGCCGATAGGATTGCCACTGCTTTGTCGGAAGAGAGGGTTACCTCAAGCTCGGGGAAGCCGAGAAGGTCTACCTCCTCCAGAAGAGGCTCGGTTTCGAATACCAAGGCGTTTCCGGCTTCCATGCGCTGGTCGATGGGCTGGTCCGGCACTGCGCCATACGCGCACCAAACACCGGATGATAGCCCCGAAGTGGACGGTGAACAGATCGTAAGAACAGCATCACTGCCATCTCCTTCGGCAAGAAGTCCCGGTGAGAGCGACAGCCGTCTTTCGACAATGCTCGCCGTCGGCCAGGAAGGCTCAGCGATCCAACGGCCTGGCCGCTCGTCGTAGATGGCGGCGGGGGGCAAAGGATCCTGAATCCACGCGCGCAACATCGGCTCGTCCTCAACGCCGGTGTGGATGGCTTTAAGATGCTGGTCCCACCAGCGCAAGCATTCCTGGAGAAAGCCGATGCGAGGCCCGGGCATGGCGATGTGAGGATACTTATGAGCCCAAGGGCCGATCAGGCCTTTGCGAGGTCCCGGCAGGTTCTCGAGCATGCGCAAGATGGCGTTGGGATAGGCGTCCGCCCAGCCACCCACCGCGTAGACAGGAATCTCGATGTTGGAATAGTCCTCGCAGATAGAACCATGCTTGTAGAAATCGTCCCGACGCTGGTGCGCGAACCAGTCTTGCAGCCAGATCCCGTTGCCGTTGAGCCGCTCTTCCCAAATCTCACGCCAGCGTTCTCCCACAAGAGCTGGATCGGGCGGGGTCATGGCAATCGCCCAAGCCGCTGCCCCCCACATCAAATTTTCGCACATAAGCGCGCCGCCGAAATAGTGACATTCATCCCGGTATCGATCGTCGGTCGAACACAGCGAGATTATCGCCTTGAGGGCTGGCGGACGGCGGGCAGCAACCTGAAGGCTGTTGAACCCGCCCCAGGAGATGCCAATCATACCGACACTGCCTGAGCACCATAATTGCTTCGCCAACCATTCGATCACGGCAAGACAGTCGTCCTGCTCTTGTTTGAGATATTCGCCCCTGCAGACCCCTTCGCTATCACCCGAACCGCGCATGTCCACGCGCACACCTGCATAGCCATGCCCGGCGAAGTATGGATGGGTGAGTTGGTCGCGCTCCACAGTCCCATCCCTCTTTCGATAGGGCAGGTATTCGAGGATGGCGGGGACCGGGTCCGCCTCGGCGTCCTCCGGCAACCAGAGGCGGGCAGCGAGCTTTACCCCGTCCGGCATCGGGATCCAGACATTCTCGATCTCGCGCACTTTGCGGGGGAAGTCGGTAACAACGCGGATGTCATCCATGGTCCAATCCTCATATGCGTTCGCGCTTGCCGAACTGCCCTTGAGGTTCAGCAAGAAGGCGGCGGGTAACCTGCTGGAACAAAAGCGGTGGCAGGGATACCCGTGTTCGTCGAAGGGGGACCGGCGACCAAGTTGCGAGCGCCGTCCTCGTCCTCACCTCGAATAGACGACGAGGCTGAAGAGTCGCAGACTGAAAAGCTCGCGACTGGCATAAAGCCGATTCATATCAAACGTTGCGCTCGCTAGCCTTAGTCCCGAGTGACAGGTTTCGCGCAGACTTAGGTCAACTTGGCTCTCGCATGGAGCGCGTCAAGGCTCGGCCCAACACCCGAGCGGCGGGATGTCATGGTGGCGTGAGACCGGTCGCCTCACCGAGCCTAGTTTGCCATCAACTTCCCATCAGCCTATCTGGGGCACCTCTCAGCCTTTAGTGATAGCCCGACAAATCTCGCAATGGAGATCCGTATTCCGCGGTTGCGCAGGATCGTCACGCATCGTCCGGCTATACGACTTTATTTGACTCCGGCCAGCCAGCGGATGTTCTTCCCGCAACCGCGACCGGCCGGCGGATGCAGGCGGATCAGCGGCGGTTAATGCGCCAAATAGCAGGCCATGGCCCGTTTTCCCCAACGAGATCTCTCTCTAAAACCCGAACGTCCAAGTTATCCTTCACGCCACGATTTTAAGCTCTTAGGTGGCTCCGCACCCGACGCACCTGCACCAACATTCCACTCCCCCAAATCGATACGCTTATATTGATTCTGAAGTGACATCTTACTGACGCGGCAGTTAGTCACTTCCAATGAATTATCCGTCGCTCACATACATGTATAGCCGCCATCAACGGACAGGATGGCTCCCGTGCAATAGCTTGATGCAGGGCTGGCAAGAAACAGCACCGCGGATGCAACTTCATGGGACTCGCCCATTCTTCCCAGCGGAGTCTGCTCTAACCATCGATCATACTGAAATGAGCTTTCATTCCTCGGGGAAATTGTCATCTCTGTTGTAACATATCCTGGAGCTACCGCATTTACTCGCACATTATGCTTTGCCCAGGCACAGGCCAGCGACTTCGTCATCATGTGAATGGCGCCCTTACTGGTAATATAGGCGGTGTTGTTCTGTGGCTGCGTCACTATCATGCCGCACATGGATCCGATGTTCACGATGTTGCCCCAGCGACGGGCGATCATGTGCCGGCCAAAGGCCCTCGCACACCAAAATGCAGCATCCGAATTGACCCGCATCGTTGCCAGCCAGTCCGCGTCGGAAGTGTCGAGGGCCTCGGTTATCCGGGCTATACCGGCATTGTTAATAAGGACGTCGATCGGCTGTTCGGCATTCAGTTCGTCGGCGAGCGCCGTAACCGCATCCGGCTTTGCCACATCGATGCCGCGATGACTTGCCGCGATACCGCATGATGCGAGTTTGGCCGCAGCGGCAGCAGCGCTATTCGCGTCCAAGTCCGCGATGACAATTGACGCGCCCGCTTGGCCGAGAGCGTGAGCGATTTCAAGCCCGATACCGCGCCCCCCTCCGGTTACAATTGCACGCTTGCCGGACAGGTCGAATTTCTTCAGATAATCCATGCTGCCTTTGATCCAAGTTTGTATGTTGGCCTCGCCCCAATAAATTGACCGGGATCATGATCCCGATACGGGTGGCGCCCGTTGTTGCTTTTGCGGGTCTGTGCCACTCTGCCGGCTATCATCACTAAAACGGCCCCGCGACACGGATACGGAATGACATTGTCCAGCACCGTCCGACAGGGATCAACATTCTGCCGCAGAAACAACCCGTATAGGCAGCCTGGCCAATTGGCTTGCAATGATAGGCGCCAGCAATTGTCCTGAGAATGCGCAAAAGGATTCGCTGGCCGTAAACCCAGCTTATGTCCAGCCGCTCATGCGCAAGATCGCGAATACGCTACCTTCGCCGGCCATAACGCAAGCGTCTAGTTGCCAAACTTGGACCTCATGCTCAGGCGACCATGCTCATAGGATTTTCAATATAGCTCTTAAATATCTGCAGCAACTTTGCTCCGAGCACGCCGTCCACACAGCGATGGTCGATGGAAAGGGTAACACTCATCACCGTTGCGATGGCCATTGAACCGCTCTTGACGACTACATGCTGTCTGCCCGCACCGACTGCCAGAATCGTAGCGTGGGGGGGATTGATCACGGCAGCGAACTCTTTGACCCCCATCATGCCCATGTTCGAGATCGATGTCGTGCCGCCTTCATATTCTTCAGGCTTTAGCTTGCGATCTCTCGCGCGTTTGCCGAGGTCCTTCATCTCGGCGGAAATGACTTGAAGTGTTTTCTGTTCAGCCTTGCGTATGATCGGCGTGATCAGACCGCCTGCGATCGAGACAGCTACCCCTATGTCGACGTGCTGGTGTTTAAGAATAGCGCCCTCGGTCCAGGAGACATTCGCGTCCGGAACGTCACGCAGCGCAAGCGCCAAGGCCCTTATCACCATGTCATTGACGGACAACTTGTAGACCGGCAGTCCGTCCGCGGCCCTAGGCGCCGCACCGTTGAGTCGGGAGCGCAGTCCTAGAAGCTGATCGATCTCGCAATCCACTGCGACATAGAAATGCGGAATGGTTTGCTTCGAGGTCAGCAGACGACGTGCAATCGTCCTTCGCATCCCGTCGTTAGGTATGCGTTCATATGATCCGCCCTCAAACAGCTTAAGAACAGCGTCGTCCTTGGCACCTTTGCTTCCAGACGACGCTGCAGGAGCAGGGCCTCCAGGCGCGTCGGACCGTTGTCCAGGGGCTGCGGCAACCGAACCAGCTTCAGTCTTTATGGCAAGAACGGCGACCAGGTCCCTGACTTTTAGACCGTTAGCGCCTTCCGGAACGACAATCCTTTCCAGAGTACCGCCGGCAGCGGCCTTGATCTCTCCTGTATCGCTACCGCTTGATACTTGAGCCAAAACATCTCCGGCCTTTATGTCGTCCCCCTCGTTGAACATCCATTTTACAATGGTGGCTGCTCCCATATCGGAAACGAAGGCCGGCATTCTGACGTTGATAGGCATCGGCTCTACTGTGGCTTTTGAGGTATCTAGCGGGCTAGCGGTTTGCGGGTTCGGGCTGCTCTGCTTGGGGTACGAAGCGGAAAAATCTTCGAGCTGAACGGATGTTGGGGCTAAGAAGGCTCAAATGCTCACAGCAACAGTCCTCCGTCGATCGCGATCTCCGCCCCGGTAATGTAGCGGCTCTCGTTCGAGAGCAGGAAGAGAACGAGGTCGGCCACCTCGTCGACCGTCCCGGCCCGCTTGAGCGGAATGAGCGCGTACTGGCGCTCTCTGTCGGACGGATCCTCGGCGAGCAGCATGTCGGTTTCCACCCACCCGGGGTGGATAGAATTGACGCGGATTCCTGCTGGCGCAAGCTCTAGGGCCGCGCATTTTGTCATGCCTCGAAGGGCCCATTTCGTCGCGGAGTAGGCCATACAAGTTCGACTTCCGCGCATCCCGGCGACAGACGAGATGTTTACTATTGCGCCACCGCCGGATGCCTCGATCAGAGGTGAGACTTCCCGCATACCGAGGAAGCAACCCAACTGATTCACACGGAAGTGCTTTTCGAAGAGCGCGACGCTCGAATCCCTCATTGGCACGGGTTCATAAATCGCCGCGTTGTTGACCAGACCATGAAGTCCCGTCCCCTCCCCCTCCAGACAGCGGATCAGGCTTCGCCAGTCTTGCTCGCTAGTGACGTCGAGATGCACGTATGACGCTTTTTCACCAATAGTCGCTGCAAGTTGTTCGCCCTGCTCGTCTAGGAGGTCGCCGATGACAACCCGCCCTCCCTCCGTTGCGATTTGGACGGCTTCCGCCGCACCTTGACCTCGAGCTCCACCAGTAATCAAAACCGTCTTGCCTTCGAAGCGTTTGTCCCGCGTCATGGTAGTCCTACAGCAACGAGCAGTTGACTCCGAATACTAACCAATGGGTATGCAGACGTAAGCAGCCAGGAGTGGCACTTAAATCGCCGGAGGTTCTGAAGTTTAGTCAGATAAGTAACGAACCGTGATTCTTTTCTACTGCCCGGTGTTGATGCGACAGATGACGATTCCGACTTCCGTCGCTGACCCTTCATCAACAAGGATTTCGGCAACCACGCCTGCGGTCTCCGCCTCTATCTCAATGTTAGTTTTTTCCGACTCCACTTCGGCTAGAATCTGACCCGGAACGACCGAGGTGCCGACCGAAACATACCACTTCGTAAGATCAACCTCGACCGTCGATGCACCCATCTTCGGGATACGAACTTCAAACATGAGCATAGCTCCTTACGGCTAAGATCGCGTCTTCCAGTTGCTGCGGCTTCGGCAGAACAGCAGCTTCGAGCGCAAGATTGAACGGCATAGGAACGTCAGCTCGCGTGACACGCTTGATCGGGGCCTTGAGAGATGAAAACGCCAGCTCCCCTATTATTGCGCTCAATTCGGCGGCGAACCCACAAGTACGGTTCGTGTCGTCGTAGATTACGACGCGGCCAGTTTTCTTGACGGACTTCAACAGCCCTTCCCTGTCAAGCGGCAAGAGAGACCGAGGATCCCACACTTCGACGCTGATGTTTTTCTCCTGGGCGAGGCGCTCAGCGACAGCTAGAGCCTCGGGCACTAAATGCCCGATAGCAATGACTGTGACATCGGATCCTTCACGCTTAACGTCACCGCAACCGAAAGGGACGGCATAGATTTCCTCCGGCACCGGACCCTTTTGCGGAAGCGACATGGCTGATGCTATGAAAACGACGGGGTCGTCTTCGCGGATCGCCTGGATCATGAGGCCCTTGGCGTCGTAGGCATTCGAAGGGCAAACAACCTTGAAGCCAGCGTGTAGGAGGTACGGATAGGGATTGTCTGAGTGCTGGCCCGCGTTTCCACCCCGCGATCCAGACACCATAAGCGTGTAAGTGATTGGAAGATTTGCTTGACCTCCTAACATCAATCGCATCTTCGCCGCTTGATTGACTAGCTGGTCGAATGCGACGTAAATCAGTGAGGGAACTTGAAACTGAACGATTGGGCGCAAACCGGCCAAAGCCGCCCCCGTAGCGAAGCCGGTGAACGCTGCCTCGGAAATGGGTGTGTCGAGTACGCGGAGATCGCCGAAAGCGCCATGGAGGCCTTTCGTCTCACCGCGAATTCCACCTCGAATGTCCTCCCCGATAATCATGACACTCTCATCTGCCCCCATGGCCTGATGGTAGGCTTCGTTCATGGCCTGAAGAAATCTCAGCTGTCTCACGGCTCTACTCCCCATGCCGGAGTGTTCGGATACGGCACGGCATACATGCAATCGAGAGCCTCGGCCGGGTTCGGCGGGGGGCTGCTCCTAGCGAACTCGACGCCCCGATCGATCTCAATGTTGACCTCGGCATCGATAGCTTCAATGTCTTCTTGAGCGCACAAGCCACTTTCCATCATACGCGCCGCCCAGATCTTGATAGGGTCCCGCAACTTCCAGCGATCGACTTCCTCTTGAGATCGATAGTTCATCTTCATGTGACGCTCGCCTGTATAATGCCCAAAGTAGCGATAGGTTTGACACTCAATGAACGTTGGGCCTTTGCCGGTCCGAGCGCGTTCCGTAGCAGTGAGAGCAGCGTGATAAACGGCCTCGACGTCCATGCCATCGACGCACACACCAGGCATTCCGTAGGATTGGGCGCGAACGTAAGGGTCTAGGATCGTGACTTCTTTGAGAGGCGTCGAGATCGCGTACTGATTGTTCTCGCAGACGAAAATGACAGGAAGATCCCAAATCGCCGCGAGGTTCATCGCCTCGTGGAGGACCCCTTGGTTGATTGCTCCGTCGCCGAAGAATGAAACAGCAACGCGGTTTTCGCGAGCAGCTTTGAATTTGTGAGCCGCACCACAGGCTATAGGGGCTCCAGCGCCGACGATACCATTCGCCCCAAATATTCCAATCCCGACGTCAGCAATGTGCATGGATCCGCCGCGACCCTTATTGTATCCGCCCGTTCGCGCGAGCAGCTCAGCAAACATTCTGCCAACGTCGCCGCCCTTCGCCAGTGTGTGGCCATGCCCTCGATGGGTACTTGTGACGATGTCTGAAGTCGTGAGTGCGCCGCAAATACCAACCGCAACCGCCTCTTGCCCGCTGTACTCGTGACATACGCCGGCGATCTCGTTGTCATCGACTAGGGTGACGACCCGGTTCTCAAACTGCCTGATACGCGCCATGTCGTAATACAAGCTTCTCGCGAATTGAGCAGGCATAATGTTAGACGTCGACGCCTCTATTTTGTGTTCCAAGTTGATCTACTCCGGTCAAACCCGTTGTCGATGTGGCTACTCGATACCTATCGCCGACCAAGATTGTCGCGGCACGCAAGCCCAGAATAACTCTTTTCGAATAAACCATATTCCGGGCGTCTCGTAGACTGAAAGGATGGCGTCGGGTATAGACCTGATTGATATCAAGCCTCACAATCTTCACCCGAGGTAATCGCTTCTCGCCGTGGACCGGTGGCCGCGCATGAAGTACGAGAACGCGGCCAGCGAACTCAACGTGACGCGTTAAGATCCGCACATGACAGAACCTGAAAGGCAACTGTAGCAGTGCCGCGAACCGGGTTCCTCCCTATGCAGCAGCGGCGTGAACTGACCGCCCAGTTCTGTCCACCCAACTTTTACTGCCCGGATCGGCTGACGCGCCGGCGGTTGGCTTCGCGATAGGCCTGCTTAAAAGGCTTCCAATTGAGAGGCCGTCTCTCTCAAAGGGAGCTGTAGAGAGGATTTAACGTTTTCCAGTGTGTAAGCAAATGCAGTGGGCCTATCGAAGCGCCAATCCTTGTTGGCATACCCTCCAGAGCCCTCTTTAGGTTGTCCGCGGTGATCACCGAGCCTGCGTAAAGCCAGTTGGCCAAGTCAAGCATGGCGTCATATGCATCAGTTCAGTCGCGGTGCCGCAGGCATCCTTGAAAATCCTGATGCGGTAGTCGCGCGAAATCGCGTCTCACACTGTCGTTTCCAAACAAACCTCGCTTAAGCTCCGAACATTATAAGATGGTCCGCATTCAATCGGCGCAGCAAAATCTCCAAATTCGTGTTGTAGAACGCGCTGGGACGCTGCTTTCGTACAAGGCTAGCTTCCGGTTTCAGGTCCACGATGAATCTCGGCAGCCTGCCCGACGCTATGTGATGGGCGTCCGCCGTTCAAAGCCTCGTGACGTAGCGCGTCTACTCCTCTTGGATCATACCAATTCTGTGTATAGACAATAGGCAGCCCCGCTGCACGGCATGCATCGGAGAGCTGTCTTGGCACTCCGCAGCAGCTCTTCTCGATTGTAGATCGACCATGCCCCATCCGCTTCGATGCAGTCATGTAAATCCACCGCAATGACTACAGTGCGCTTGAACTGATCGGGCAACGTCATGTCGAGAACCTTTCCCCTTGTTCATAATTTACCCAAGGACATCTTCAAACAGCCGCGAGTCGTGATAGAAACGCTCCGAGGTCGATCGTGCCGATGCATGGGCGCACCTTCAATTGTCCGTCCAAACGGCTATTTGCCAATGAGGGCACGGAATGCGCAAGCAACCACGCCGCAATCGCGATTTGAATGCCACTTCCTGGTCAGATGGTTCAATTCTCAGGCCTGTTCGAAGAACTCTACTGCAATCAGCCGCTCTTTATTCCAGACGCTAGTGCTTTGACAGGCGAAAGATTGCTGCCCGACATAGACCATCTTCATGACAAGCTTAAAGCCGCTCGTAGGAGCATTCAATTTTTGCGCTGACACGATGCCCGCAGCGAGGGATCGCGAAAGTCCATCCCATACGCGCCTGGAAAGGGGGAGCCTAACGACCGTACGCGGCCGGCCCGGGCAGCATTAGTCCGAACGGCACGAGAGGAATAGCGGAACGACGTCCACAGGTTCTGCAGTCCTAGAGCAGTTCGCATTTAGGTTGACTTATAGCCTGCGCTTTCCATGTAGTTGTTGCATTCGTTTGGGCTGACCTGGGGTGTGGGCGATGGCGTTGTGATCGTTTGGCGGCACGGTCGGATGCAGTGCTTGAGCTTAGCAAACAGCTTCTCGATTGGATTGAGATCTGGACTGTAGGGCGGCAGGAAGAAGAGCCGCGCCCCAGCAGCTCTGACGATATCGCGGACGGCTTGGCCTTTGTGGGAACCGAGATTGTCGAGAATGACGATGTCCCCCGGCTTCAGGGCTTTGATGAGCTCGGTTGCGACATAGGCACGGAGGGCCTGCGCATTGATAGGGCCGTCAATGACCCAAGGCGCCTCCAACCCGATCATGGCGTAGCGCGGCGATGAAGGTCATGGTCTTCCAATGGCCATATGGTGCGTGGGCCATCAGCCGCTTGCCGCGCACACCCCAGCCGCGCAATGGCGCCATGTTTGTCTTGACCCATGGTTCATCCAGGAAGACCAAGCGCGTAGGGTCAATGCGGGTCTGGTAGCGCATCCATTGCGCTCGCCGGCGCATCAGCTTGGGCTTGAACTGCTCGGCCGGCAGAATGGGTTTTTTAAAACTCTTGCCCTCGCGATGCAGGAAGTGACCGACGCTCGCAGGGTGGATGATGAGACCACGTTCAGCCAGTGCCGCCGTCAACTGATGAAGCGTCACGTTGGCATCTCGCTCGACCTAGCCCAGGACGAAAGCACGATGCTCCCATCGATCAGATAGGGCCGGTGACCGCCCATCTTGCCAGGTGCCGCACTGCCAAGGCGACGCTTGCGCGCCGCCCACTTGATCACGCTCGACACCGCCACCCTCAGAGCCGCAGCTACCTCACGGCTCGTCTCGCCCTCTTCAAGTCGGGCCAGTGCTCGCTCCCGAAGATCCATCGAATAAGCCTTCGTCAGTCCCGACCTCCAACGGTCAGAACATCAAATCTGATTTGCTCATCCTTGGGAATCCCGAATCAGATAAAACGCGAACTGCTCTAGTGGTGTGATGGGATCGCAAAAAGCTTTCGCCCGAGGGACTTGGACATAAAGTGGGTTTAAGACTAGCGAAACCTTTTGCGCATTCTCAAGGCTATTGCCCGCGCCTATCA
>NZ_RZOS01000079.1:0-18380 GCF_004022605.1 Mesorhizobium sp. M4B.F.Ca.ET.089.01.1.1 | reverse complement strand
CCTTCGACGGCGCGAAGTCCTTCGACCACCAGGACGGTGACCAGCAGGACACCTGGAAGAAGAATGCCCGCTTCACCTTCAAGACCTGGACCGGCCAGGAAACCGAACTCGGCACCTTGAAGACCTACACCGAAATGCGCTTCAACTTCGGCAACAGCAACGGCTATGGCACCCTCGCCTCCGGCAATCCCGCCGTCGACAAAGGCGTCTCGGTGAAGTTCGCCTGGATCCAGCTCGGTGGTCTGCGCGTCGGTAAGGACGAATCGGCCTTCGATTCGTTCATCGGCTACGCGGGCGCCGTCATCAACGATACGCTGGTTCCGTACGGCGATTTCGACACCAACGTCGTCCAGTACTACTTCGACGCTGGCAACGGCTTCTCGGCCGTGGTCTCTCTCGAAGAGGGCTCTGGCGTCGTCGGGACGATCGACAGCTATGTTCCGCATGTCGTCGGCGGCGTGAAGTACACGCAGGGCTGGGGCGCCATCACCGGCGTCGTCGCCTATGACAGCAACTATGAAGAAGTCGCCGGCAAGGTTCGTCTCGACGTCAAGCCGATGGACAACCTGTCGCTGTTCATCATGGGCGGCTACGGCACCGACGACAATCTCAACGACGACGCCGGAAACGTCATCGACGCGCACGGTCGCGGCTTCTACAAGCAGTGGAGCGGCAACTGGGCAATCTGGGGCGGCGGCACCTATACCATCAACGAGAAGACCTCGCTCAACGCCCAGCTCTCCTATGACGAAGGCAAGAACTTCGGCGTCGCGGCCAACGTTGCCTATGAAATCGTCAAGGGCTTCAAGATCACGGCCGAAGTCGACTATCTGCATGTCGGCGAGGACACCGTCACCAACTGGACCAAAGCCGACAAGGAAAACAGCGTCGGCGGCATCCTCCGCTTCCAGCGCTCGTTCTGATCGGTTCTACAGTCTCGAAAGAAGGCCCGCAGCATGTCGCTGCGGGCCTTTGTCTTTTCAGCTCAACCCTGCCCGTCTAAGCGCTGAATAGACCCGCTGGCGCAGATCGTCCGGCACCTGGCCGACGACCGCGTCGAACGAGGCGACCGTCAGCCCCTGGTCCATGCGCCTTGCCTCGGCGATGACGGTCCTGGCTTCCTCCGCGCGGCCGAGCGCGACAAGGGCGGCGGCCAGCCCCAGCCTCGACCAGGTCTCGCGCGCATTGAGCGCGGTGGCACGCCGGGCGGCAGCCTCGGCGGCGGCGAAATCGTCCAGCCAATAGTGGCAGAACGACTGCAGCGTCATGAACATCGAGCCGAGCGGATCCCTGGGGTTCAGCCGCACCGCCTGGCCGATATGATGCAGCGCCTCGCGCGGCCTGCCCGACCAGAAATGCAATTGCGCCATGCCGAAATAGGCCTGCGCGAAACTCGGGCTGAGATCGATCGCCATCGAAAGATGGTGGGCGGCGCGCGGCCGATCGCCGATGAAGGTCAGCAGGCGTCCGAGCACGACATGGCTGAAGGCGTCGCCGGCATCTAGCGCCAGCGCCTTCTCGGCCTGCGCTATGCCGGCGCCGAGCGTCTGCCCGACATCGGTAGTGAAGTGCCAGGTCACCGCCGACAGACAGACATAGGCGAGGCCGGCATTGGGCAGGCTGAACCCCGGCTCCAGCTCGAGGGCACGCTCAAAATGCCCCTGCGCCAGCTGATGATCGTCCCTGGTGAACCGGTAGGCATGCCACATGCCGCGATGGAACAGTTCCCAGGCATCGAGATTTTCCGGCCGCTTGCGCGCCGCGCTTTCGCGCTCCGCCGCCCGCACCTCGGCGTCGATGTTGGCGATGATGCGCCTCACCACCTCGTCCTGCAGGTCGAAGACGTCCTGCGCCGGCCGGTCATAGCGCTCCGCCCAGACGCAGCGGTCGCCGGACGCATCGATCAGCTGCACGGCAACGCGAAGCTGGTCGCCGCCGCGCCGCACGCTGCCGGCAAGGATGTATCTGACGTCGAGGTCGCGCGCGGCGATGCCGGCCTCGCCGGCGCCGCTGCCATAGCCGACGGTCGACTGCGGCGCGATGACCAGGAAATCGCGCTGCCGCGACAATTCCGTGATGATGTCCTGCGAGATGCCGTTGGCGAGGAAATCCTGCTCGCCGTCGCTCTTGCCGGCAAAGGGCAGGACGGCGATCGACAAGCCGCGCGGCCGCTCCGTCGGCCAGCTAGGGGCCGGGGTAGCCTGCTCCATTGGGGAAACAGGGCCGTCCGGCGGACGGACGGCCTCATCCCCCACCGAAGCAGCATCGGACGCGATCTTGCGCGAAAGCCGCACTGTTTCCTGCGACGGCTCGACGCCGAGCTCGCGCTTGAGCAGTTCGCGGCAACCCTGGAACTGGGCCAAGGCACGCGAGCGTTCGCCTGCCCTGGCGTAGAGGCGCATCAGCAGCCGGTGGCTTTCCTCGCGCAGATTGTCGATGGCGAGCAGGCGCTGGCCGACGGACTGTGCCTGCGAAAGGTCGCCGGCATCGGCCAACCGGAGCGCCATGCCTTCGAGAACGGTCTGCGCCAGATTGCGGCAGCGGGTGCGTTCGAAGGTCAGCCAGTCGGAGAACTCGGCGCTGGCCGACGGACGGCTTTCGAGGAATTCACCGTAGCGCCAGATCGGAGCAGCGCCTTCGTCTATCCCGGCCGGGTTGCTGGCAAGGCTGGCGAGCCGGTCGGCGTCGACGGCAAGCGCGGCCGGATCGAGGGTGACGGCATCGCGGTCTCCGCCGAGCGCTTGCGGTCCGAGCGCGGCGCGCAGCGACGACAACGCCTTCCTCAGGCTGCCGCGCGCCTGCTCCTCGTCGCGATCGCTCCAGAACAGCGCCGCCAGCTTGTCGCGGCCATGCAGCCGCCCGGCGGGCATGGCCAGATAGGCCAGCAGCAATTCGCATTTGCGTGTCGGCAGTTCGACAGGCTGCCCGGCCGCGTCGCGCAGCGAAAACCCGCCCAGCAGGCACAGTTCGAACGGCCCGCGATCGGTCGTCGGGCTCGCCCTGTCATGCGCCGGGACGCTTTCCCCCACCCGCCACAGCTCCTTTTCGCGACGATTTCCCGAAGATTTCACGCTTCGCGAACGCCGGCTTCCCGGCCGTCGCCGATATCCGGCCCATAGCGATCACGGAGATCGCGCCAAACCGGAGAAGACCAATGACCCTGCATAGCATGAAAGACACCCTGCCCCTAGCCGCGACGCCGGCCGGATGGATGTCCGGCATCCTGCGCCGCACCATCACGCGCTCCTTCAGCGACGCGGCGCGGGATGAAGCCGTTCGCCGCAGCCTGCGCCATGTCGGCGGCTTCGACGACCGCCTGCTCCGCGACATCGGCGTTGGCCGCGACGAGATCTTCAACGTCGTCGCGCTCGGCATCAAGCCGGCCAGTCGCCTCGCCTGAGCCAACCAAACAAACAAATCCAAGGAACGATGAGATGTTCACCAAGACAAATACGTCCAACCTCGCCGGCGCCGTCATCGTGCTGGCGGCGATCGTCGGTGGCGGCGCGCTCACGAGCGGCGCCCATGCCGGAGATTTCAAGGTCAAGCACGGCATCGCGCATGCGGTGACGCAGGGCGGCGGGGTAAATGTGCATGGCCGCCCCGCACCCAGCCCCGGCGGCTTCAAGGCGGCGAGCAGGCTGCCGTCGCTGGTCGACAGGGTGCAGCCGCGCATCCACGCCAAGATCGACTGCGTGCCCAACGGCTGCAAGTCGGGTCCGCCCGACCTCTACAAGCACAAGAAACTGCCGTGCGAGCTCTTCGGCTGCAAGCCCGACCACGGCGGCCACCATCACGGCCACCACAAGCACGGCGCCTGGGGCTGGGGCGGAGTGACCATCGTGGCCTCCGACCACGGCGGCTGCGGCTATGAATTCTGGAAGTGGAAGGTGACCGGCTGGCGCTTCTGGAAGCACGCCTATCTCGCCTGCCGCGACTGGGAGTAGGGTTTCGCAACGCCTTCAAATGCCTTGCCTTCCCCTCGCCTTGCGGGGGGAAGGTTCTCGGCCGGTCCGTCCTGGTCGATGAATGCCCCGCCCGTCGGGGCTAGGCGATGCGACGCTGGCGGCGCGACGACTGGCCGCCGCTGGCCCCGGACCGCTCCAGCGCCAATTGGTCGGAAGTGACCAGCCGGCCACGGCCTTCCTTCTTGCCGACATACATCAGCCGGTCGGCGAGCGCGACCAGCGCGTCGGGATCGGCGGCTTCCGTCGGATAGATGGCGACACCGACGGTGCAGCCGACCTGGATGTCGCCGTTCGGGGCCGGAACCTTGATGCGCAGCCGCTCCAGCACGCGCTCCGCCACGCGCACCGCCTTCTCTCTGGCCTGGTCCGGCTTGCCTGAGAACAGGAAGGCGAACTCGTCGCCGCCGAGCCGCGCGACGAAGTCGGCGCTACGCAGGATCGTGCGCAGCTTGTCCGACACGCGTTGCAAGAGCGCATCGCCGGCCTCGTGGCCAAGCGTGTCGTTGACCTCCTTGAAGCGGTCGAGATCGATGAACAGCAGACCCGCCGCGTCGCCGGTGGCGGCGCAGCGGCCGATCACCGATTTGAGCTCGTTGTGGAAGGCGCGCCGGTTGGGCAGGTCGGTCAGGAGATCGTGGTTTGCCGAATGGTCGCTCTGCTGCTTGGCCAGCTCGATCTCGCGCTTTTGCACCGACAGTTCCTCGTTGGCAGCCTTGAGGTCGAGCAGCAGCTGGGCGTTGAGGTCCTCGACGACCTTGCGGTCGCTGATATCGACGACGAAACCCTCGAGGAATTCGAGCTCGCCGGCCTCGTCCCAGACACCGCCGCCGATCTCGCGGACCCAGAGCGGCTCGCCGACCCTGGGTACGATGCGGTAGTCGACGTTCCAGTTGCAGCGCGCCTCGAGCGCGTTGTCGACGGCGGCGTAGACTGCGGCGAGATCGTCAGGATGGATGGCCGAGACGTAGTCGCGCACCGCATTGTGGATGAAATCGCTCGGCCGGTAGCCGCTGACGGTGAAAATGCCGTCGCTGATATAGAGCATCGTGTAGGACTGGTCGTTGCGGCAGCGGTAGAGATAGCCGTCCATGCGACCGGTGATGCTGAGCAGCGCGTCCAGCCGCTCGTCGTGGTGGCCCCCCTGGCCGACCGCGGATGCAGAAACCCCGTCATGCTTCATGGCCGCACCCCCGAGTTGGCGGTCTGAGCGCGCCGTAGATGCCGTTACGGCAAGTCGGCAAGAGGCCTTCTATATCAGGTGAGTATTATCAATCTGTTATGGCGATGCGCCCTTAGTGCACCGCTTCTCAGTTGCTCGCCGTGTAGGCCGCGATCGCCGCCATGTTGACGATGTCTGAATCCTTGGCATTCAGCGAGACGATCTGCACCGGCTTGTTGAGGCCGACCAGCAGCGGGCCGATGACGGTCGAGCCGCCGAGCTCCTGCAGCATCTTGGTCGAGATCGAGGCCGAGTGGAACGCCGGCATGATCAGCACGTTGGCCGGGCCGGTCAGCCGGATGAACGGGTACTGCGCCATGGCGCGGGCGTTGAGCGCCACGTCGGCCGCCATCTCGCCGTCATACTCGAAATCGACGCGGCGCTTGTCGAGGATGCGCACCGCCTCCTGCACGCGCTCGGAGCGCTCGCCCTGCGGATGGCCGAAGGTCGAGTAGGCGAGCATGGCAAGTCTCGGCTCGTAGCCCATGCGGCGGGCGAAGCCGGCCGCCTCCTCGGCGATGTCGGCGATCTGCTCGGCGTTCGGCATGTCGTGCACGGCGGTGTCGGCGACGACGACGGTGCGGCCCCTGGCGAGCACGATCGAGACGCCGATGACGCGGTGGCCGGGCTTGGCGTCGATGACGCGGCGGATGTCGTCGAGCGCGGTCGAATAGTTGCGGGTGACGCCGGTGACGATGCCGTCGGCATCGCCCAGCGCCACCATGCAGGCGGCGAAATGGTTGCGGTCGTTGTTGATCAGGCGCTGGCAGTCGCGGAACAGGAAACCCTTCCGCTGCATGCGCTCATAGAGATAGTCGGTGTAGATGCCGTTGCGGCGCGACAGCCTGGCATTGATGATCTCGATGCCCTGCTTGTTCAGCTCGATGCCGGCGTGCTTGGCGTTTTCCTTGATGACGTCGTCGCGGCCGAGCAGGATCGCGGTGCCGAGATTCTGGTTCACATAGGAGACGGCGGCGCGCATCACCTGCTCCTCTTCGCCCTCGGCGAAGACGATGCGTTTGGGCTGGCGGCGCACGCGGTCGTAGATGCGCTGCAGCGTCGAGGCGATCGGATCGCGGCGGGCGGAAAGCTCCTGCGCGTAGCGGCCGAGATCGAGGATCGGCTTGCGGGCGACACCGGACTCCATCGCGGCCTTGGCGACAGCCAGCGGGATCGCCGCGATCAGGCGCGGGTCGAACGGCACCGGGATGATGTAGTTGGGGCCGAATTTCGGCCGGTTGCCCTGATAGGCGGCGGCGACGTCGTCGGGCACGTCCTTGCGCGCCAGCTCGGCCAGCGCGCGGGCGGCGGCGATCTTCATCTCGTCATTGATGGTGGTGGCCCGGACATCCAGCGCGCCGCGGAAGATGTAGGGGAAGCCCAGAACGTTGTTGACCTGGTTCGGATAGTCTGAACGGCCGGTGGCCATGATGGCGTCGGTGCGGATTTCGGCCACTTCCTCGGGCGTGATCTCGGGATCGGGATTGGCCATGGCGAAGATGATCGGGTTCTTGGCCATCGACTGGACCATGGCGGTGGTCAGCGCGCCCTTGGCGGAGAGGCCGAGGAAGACGTCGGCGCCGTCCAGCGCCTCGGCCAGCGATCGCGCCTCGGTCTTGACGGCATGCGCCGACTTCCACTGGTTCATGCCCTCGGTGCGGCCCTGGAAGACGACGCCCTTGGTGTCGCACAGGATGATGTTTTCCGGCGAAAAGCCCATCGCCTTCATCAGCTCGATACAGGCGATGCCGGCCGCGCCGGCGCCGTTGCAGACCATCTTGGTGGTCTTCATGTCGCGGCCGGTTATCTCCAGCGCGTTGATCAGGCCGGCTGCAGAGATGATCGCGGTGCCGTGCTGGTCGTCGTGGAAGACGGGGATGTCCATCAATTCCCGCAGCCGCTGCTCGATGATGAAGCATTCCGGCGCCTTGATGTCTTCCAGATTGATGCCGCCGAAGGAGGGGCCGAGGAAGCGCACGCAGTTGATGAACTCGTCGGCGTCCTCGGTGTCGACCTCGAGGTCGATGGAATCGACGTCGGCAAAGCGCTTGAACAGCACCGACTTGCCTTCCATCACCGGCTTGGAGGCGAGAGCGCCGAGATTGCCGAGGCCGAGAATGGCGGTACCGTTGGAGATGACGGCGACCATGTTGCCGCGCGTCGTGTAGTCGAAGGCGCGGCTCGGATCCTCGGCGATGGCGCGAACCGGAACGGCGACGCCCGGCGAATAGGCGAGGCTGAGATCGCGCTGCGTCGCCATCGGCTTGGTGGCGACGATCTCCAGCTTGCCGGGGCGGCCCATGGCGTGGAATTCCAGCGCCTCCTGCGCGCTGACGGACGGACCGCTGTTTTCGGTTTTCCTGGCCATGATCTCTTGATTTCCTCACCGGTGCGGCGCCCTTGAGATGGGCGCCATGTTATTGAGCTTCCGGATTAAGGCCAGAGGCCGCCGCTGTAAACCGGCAAGCTCGGCAAAGCTCGCCCTACTCCGACGAAGCCGCTCAGGAACGTCCCGCAGCCGCCGCGGATGCCGCGATCTCGCGCGCATGCTGGCGTACCGTTCCGTAGCGCCGCAACGACCCGGTTCCGGGAAAGGGCCATTGCGAAAGCGTTGGCTCGGCGCTTCCCATGCGCTCGCGCAACGCCGACAGGAATTCCATCAGCTCCCGCCGCTGCGGCCACACCTTGGCCATGGTGCGGCTGCGGATCTCGTCGCGCGGTATGGCGCGGTCGCGCAAGGTTTCGACGGCGCGCCTGATGGCCGCCGGTTCGGGCTCGGCGATGATGCAATAGTCCGGATCGAAATAGACATCGCGGCCGCCGACGCTCGGCGTGCTCACCACCGGCAGCCCGGCCATGAGATATTCCATACTCGAGCACATCGCCCCCTCGACGGCCGACAGGCAGAGCCCGACCGCGGCCTGGGCGTAGACGCGATTGACTTGTTGCGGCGTCAGCCGGCCGGTCCGGCCATCGACGATCGGATTGGCGATCCGGTGCAGCGGCGACTGCGCCTGCAGGCGCCGGATGAAGGCGCGGTCGCCGGCCGGCGGCAGTTCGCCGATCGAGATGGCAATATGGACCAGCCTTTCGATGTCGAAGCCGAGATAGTGGCGCTTGGTGTTCGAGATGCGGCCGTTGTAGACGGCATCGAATTCGACCGGGACATCCGGCAGGGGCCGAAAGATGTCCTCCGAGACCATCAGATTGTGGTTGGAGAAAATCGCCGTGCCCCCGACCGCGGCAACGAGGCGGCGCTCCGCCTCGTTGTTGCAGAGAAAAATCAGCTCGTGGAGCGGGAAGCGCTCGCGATACCAGGCGATGTCCTGGCCGAGCCTGGCGATGACGTGCGGCCGTTCGAGTGTCCAGCTCGGCATCAGCAGGAATGCGGCGCGGCGCGAGGCGAGGTGCCGGCCGATCGCCGCTATCGAGCTGAGCGGGCGCTCGCCGCCGATCGGCATGTAGATCAGCAGCGGATCATGGCTGAGCACATGGATCGCGACCTTCATGCCGCCGCCGAGGCCGGACAGCGGGCCGCGGTCGGGAAGCAGGAAAGGCAGTCGCTTTTGCACCGAGTGACGGAGACGGCCCAGCCTGTCGCCGGCGCGCCGCTGCAGGCGTTCGAGCGGCGTGCCGGCCGACCCGACCATCTCCTCGAATGATTCCTGACCGAACCTGTCCATCGACCCCGCCCCCGAGCTCCGTGGATGATTATGCCGGCCACCGGCGCGTTGCAATGCCGGCACGCCTTGGCCGCCGCTGGCCGGAGCGACGCGGTCTTCCCCTGCTTTTCGAGCGGCCGGCATTAAACCCGGCAACCACATCTGCTAGCGTGCCCCAATGAACATGCACATGCCGACCGACAACGACGCCCCGGACACGATGGCGCCGGCGCCCGCAGTGGGCGGCGTCACGCCGATGATGGAGCAGTATATCGAGATCAAGGCGGCGAACCCGGATTCGCTCCTGTTCTACCGCATGGGCGATTTCTACGAGCTGTTCTTCGACGATGCCGAGAAAGCAAGCCGCGCGCTCGGCATCGTGCTGACCCGGCGCGGCAAACACCAGGGCCACGACATTCCGATGTGCGGCGTGCCGGTGCATGCGGCGGATGACTATCTGCAGAAGCTGATCGCGCAAGGCTTCCGCGTCGCCGTCTGCGAGCAGACCGAGGACCCGGCGGAGGCCAAAAAGCGCGGCTCGAAATCGGTGGTGCGGCGCGACGTGGTGCGGCTGGTGACGCCCGGCACCATCACCGAGGACAAATTGCTGGCGCCTTCCGAATCGAGCTTCCTGATGGCGCTCGGACGCGTGAAAGGTGTGGCGGAGCATGCCTTCGCGCTGGCCTGGGTCGAGATCTCGACCGGGGTCTTCCGCGTCGCCGAGACCACCGCCGACCGGCTGCTCGCCGACATCTTCCGCGTCGACCCGCGCGAGCTGATCGTCGCCGAGCCGGTGTTTTACGACCCCGAGCTGAAGCCGCTGTTCGACGTCATCGGCCGCGTCGCCAGCCCGCAGCCGCCGTCGCTGTTCGATTCGGCCTCGGCGGCGGGACGCATCGCACGCTTCTTCGCGGTGGCGACGCCGGACAGTTTCGGGACGTTTTCGCGCGCCGAGCTGTCGGCCATCTCAGGCACCATCGCCTATGTCGAGAAGACCCAGAAGGCCGAGCGGCCGCCGCTGTCGCGGCCGGAGCGCGAGGAGAGCGGCTCGACGCTGTTCATCGACCCGGCGACGCGCGCCAATCTGGAGCTCTTACGCACGCTGTCGGGCAGCCGCGACGGCTCGCTGTTCAAGGCGATCGACCGCACGGTGACCGGCGGCGGCGCGAGGCTCTTGGCCGACCGGCTGATGGCGCCGCTGACCGATCCGGCGGCGATCGGCGCCAGGCTCGATTCCGTGTCGTTCTTCCGCGCCGAGACGCGGCTCTGCCAGGCGGCGCGGACAAGCCTGAAGAGCGTCGCCGACATGCCGCGCGCGTTGTCCAGGCTGGCGCTCAATCGCGGTGGTCCGCGCGATCTCGGCGCGTTGCGCGCCGGCTTCGAGGCGGCCGACGCAATCGTGCATCTGTTTGCGGCGACCACCCTGCCGCGGGAACTTGCGGCGGCGCTGGCCTCGATCAAGGCCTTGCCGCGCGATCTGCACGACCATCTCAGCCAGGCGCTGGACGAGGAATTGCCGCTGTTGAAGCGCGACGGCGGCTTCGTGCGGTCGAGTTACAATGCCGAGCTCGACGAGATGCGGGCGCTGCGTGACGAGTCGCGCAAAGTGATCGCCGGGCTGGAGCGCTCGCTGATCGAGGAGACCGGCATCCGCTCGCTGAAAATCCGGCACAACAACGTGCTCGGCTACTACATCGAGGTCACCGCCAATCACCATGCAGCGATGACCGGCAGCGACGAGGCCAAGGGGCGCTTCATCCACCGCCAGACCATGGCCAACGCCATGCGCTTCACCACGACGGAGCTGGCCGAGCTGGAATCGAAGATCGCCAACGCCGCCGACCGGGCGCTGAGCATCGAGCTCGCCGCCTTCGACCGGCTGACGGCCGAGGTTGTCGGCGAAGCCGACAGCATCCGCGCCGGCGCCGAGGCGCTTGCCGCGCTCGACGTGTCGGCCGCCCTTGCGCTGCTTTCGGAAAGCGAGGCCTGGTGCCGGCCGGAAGTCGATTCCAGCCTCGCCTTCGAGATCGAAGGCGGCCGGCATCCGGTGGTCGAGCAGGCGCTGCGGCGATCGGGCGAAGGCCCGTTCGTCGCCAACGACTGCGACCTTTCGCCGGAAGGCGGCGCCAAGGCCGGCGCCATCTGGCTGCTGACCGGTCCCAACATGGGCGGCAAGTCGACCTTCCTGCGGCAGAACGCGCTGATCGCCATCCTTGCCCAGACCGGCTCCTTCGTGCCGGCCGAGCGCGCCCACATCGGCGTCGTCGACCGGCTGTTCTCGCGCGTCGGCGCCTCCGACGACCTGGCGCGCGGCCGCTCGACCTTCATGGTCGAGATGGTCGAGACGGCGGCGATCCTCAACCAGGCGGGCGAGCGGGCGCTGGTCATCCTCGACGAGATCGGCCGCGGCACGGCGACCTTCGACGGCCTGTCGATCGCCTGGGCGGCAGTCGAATATCTGCACGAGAAGAACCGCTGCCGGGCGATATTCGCCACCCATTTCCACGAGATGACGGCGCTGGCCGGCAAGCTCCCGCGCCTCTCCAATGTCACCATGCGGGTCAAGGAATGGGAAGGCGAGGTGGTGTTCCTGCACGAGGTCGGCAAGGGCGCGGCGGACCGTTCCTACGGCGTGCAGGTGGCGCGGCTCGCCGGCCTGCCGGAAGCCGTGGTCGCCCGCGCCAAGGAGGTGCTGCACCAGCTTGAGGAAGGCGAGGTTTCGGGCAAGGCCAACCGGCTGGTCGACGACCTGCCGCTGTTTTCGGTGGCGGTGAAGCGGGAGGCGCCGAAGCCGGTGAAGAACGACGCGCTCGGCGCCGCGCTCGGCGACATCAACCCCGACGAGATGACGCCGCGCGAGGCGTTGGAAGCGCTATACCGGCTGAAAGGATTGATCGGCAGTTAGCGCGAGAAGTCTACGCTCAAAGAGATTTTTGACGGCCGCCCGCCTTGGTGATTTAATATATCTTCACAAGAAGACATGAGCGCTCTTACGTTCTTTTCCGAGAGGATGTGCGTTCTCGCGACCTCATCCGCCAGATACATGAAAAGGATGTGATCCTCGCTATCACTGTTTTCATTTACGATACTTATCGAGGCATAATTCGTATTTCTTATGTCGTATAGATTTTCTGTTTTTATAAAATTGTATCCGTATCTTTTGAAGATCGACCTGATAACTTGTTTCAGCACAACAGCGCTCCAGACAGACAGTCAGGCAGGCAGGCAAATTTGGTCCTCATCCGAGTCGGCGTGCAAAAACCCTCGACGAGAGGCGACAAAGCCATAGCACGCTATTCGACTTGACGTCATTGTACCGGTCGGTACAATCTCTCGTCGAAATTGCCCAATGGAACACCGCCATGAGCCGTCCGCCGCTGCCGCCCTTTACCGCCGAAACCGCCGCACAGAAGGCGCGCATGGCCGAAGACGCCTGGAACAGCCGCGACCCCGAACGGGTCTCGCTCGCCTATACTGAGGACAGTACCTGGCGCAATCGCGCCGAGTTTGTTTCAGGCCGCAGCGAGATCGTCGGTTTCCTCACCCGCAAATGGGCGCGCGAACTCGACTATAGGCTGATCAAGGAGGTCTGGACCTGGAACGAGAACCGAATTGCGGTGCGCTTTGCCTATGAATGGCGCGACGACAGCGGCCACTGGTTCCGCTCCTACGGCAATGAGAATTGGGAGTTCGACGCGGCCGGGCTGATGCGCCGGCGCGTCGCCAGCATCAATGACCTGCCAATCACCGAGGCCGAGCGCAAATATCACTGGCCGCTCGGCCGCCGGCCCGACGATCATCCGGGCCTGACCGAACTTGGCTTGTAAGGCGCCTATGCGCAGGATCGCGCCCGAGCGCGCCGATCTGCTCTCCATCATCGGCGAGGTCTTTCGCGAGCACGGCTATGAAGGGGCGAGCCTGGCGCTGATCGGCGCGGCGACGGGATTGGGCAAGGGCAGCCTCTATCACTTCTTTCCCGGCGGCAAGGAGGAGATGGCGAGAGCCGTCATTGCCCATATCGACGGCTGGTTCGAGGACAATGTCTTTGCGCCTTTGCGCGACAACGCCGATCCGCGGGCCGGGATCGAGCACATGTTCGAGGCGACGGACAGCTACTTCCGCTCGGGGCGCCGGGTTTGCCTCATCGGCGCCTTCGCGCTGGATGATTCGCGCGACCTGTTTTCCGGCCAAATAAGGGACTATTTCGGCCGCTGGATCACGAGTCTCGCCGCAGCGCTGACGCGATCCGGGTATGGACCGGGCGAGGCCAGCGAGCTGGCCGAGGAAGCAGTCGCCGTCATCCAGGGTGCGCTCACGCTTGCCCGCGCCGCCAGCGACCTCGCTATATTTTCAAGGGCATTGCGGCGAGTGCGCATGCGGCTTGAGCCTCCGGCCAAGATCTAGCCGGAACCCCTACAAAGGCTCGAAGCGGAAGGCTGTTTCGGTTCGAAAAATCCGACCGACGCCCGGTGAATCGAGATGCGCTCCCGCCACGCACCAGGCATTGTCGGCGGCAAGGGCCAAGATATGCAGCCGGCTCGCCCGCGCCTGCTCCTGGTCAGCGTCGAATTCCCATGCGACCTCCGGCCGATCGAACTGAAGCGACGGCACATGCACGAGGTCGCCCCAAACCAACAATGTTCCGCCGTCGCTCGTGACACGAAAGCATGTGTGACCAATTTCGTGGCCCGGCGCCGCGACCGCCTCGACATTCGCGCTCAGGCGCTGCCCGGGGTCCAAAGGTTCTGCTCGATCATGGAAGCGGCTCAACCTCGCTACCGACCGGAACATGTCGAGCTCGGCTCGAGGCACGAGCAGCCTGGTGAGTTGCGGGAAACCGTCCCGGCCATCCGGATGGACGATCCCGTGGATATGATCGAGATGGGTGTGGGTGAAAGCGACCGTCCGAACTCGGTCAATGGCGATCCTCGCCTCGCTCAGCGCCTGCGGAAGAAGCCCCATCGTCGGGTGCCAGGCGTTCGAGGACCCCGTGTCGATCAGCATGATGTCTTGGCCGTCGTCGATCGCAAAGGCATTGACCGACAATCTCAGCGCGCCGTCGAAGAGCGGCACCTGCGACGGGAGATCGTCGCCAAAGGGCTCGTCTCCCGGATGGCGCAGTCGGCGGATCGGCATGTCGACATAGCCGTCGCGCAACGACGTGACGCTAATGCCCCCGATCTTGTACGCCGTGTGATGCGGCCCGGCTGAGATTCGTTCCAACGCTTGCTCTCTTTACCACGATTGCGAATGCAGATTTCGGTCAGATCATCTCCAGCCCGCGCTTGCGCGTCGGCGGCGGGAAGGCGCGGTCGAGCTCGGCGCAGTCCTCCGCTGTCAACCCGATGTCGAGCGCGGCGACGTTCTGGCGGACGTGCTCGGGCTTGCTTGCCTTTGGGATGGCGATGACGCCCGGCTGCGCCATCACCCAGGCGAGCGCGATCTGCGCGGCCGTCACGTTGTGGCGGGCGGCAATGGCTTCCAGCCTGGTGTTGCGCGCCAGCGCGCCCTGCTCGACCGGCGAATAGGCCATCAGCGGAATGCCGCGCTCTCGGCTCCAGGGCGCGAGATCGAACTCAGGGCCACGGCGCGAGAGATTGTAGAGCACCTGGTTGGTCTGGACGTTGCCGCCGTCCCGCAGGCCGACCAGTTCCTCCATCTCATCGGTGTCGAAATTGCTGACGCCCCAATGGCGGATCTTGCCGGCCGCCTTCAGTGCCTCGAAGGCCTCGACGGTCTCGGTCAGCGGCACGCTGCCCGGCCAGTGCAGCAGATAGAGGTCGATGCGGTCGGTGGCGAGGCGCTTGAGGCTGTTCTCGCACGCCCGCCGGACGCCGGCGCGCGAGGCGTTGGAGGGCAGCACCTTCGAGACCAGGAAGGTCTCGTCGCGGCGCCCGGCGATGGCCTCGGCCACCACCTCCTCGGCGCCGCCGCTGGCATACATTTCGGCGGTATCGATCAGCGTCATGCCGAGCTCCAGCCCGAGCCGCAGGGCCTTCACCTCATCGGCGCGGCGACGGGCGTCCTCGCCCATCTTCCAGGTGCCCTGGCCGAGCACAGGCAAGGGTTCGCCCGAGGGCAGCATGGTGGTTCTGATGGTAGATGCCATGGCAGGCTCTCATTGACGGCGGGATCGCATCACAGCCGAAGCAAGAAATCCAGTCCCAAGCCCCGCCCGGACTTCCGGCGTGCCAAATCTAGTCCGCCTGATGGGCCGCGAGCCAGGCCCGCATCTCCTTGATCTCGGCCTCCTGCGCCTTGATGACCGCTTCGGCCATCTTGCGGATTTGCGGGTCCTTGCCGTTGGCCAATTCCACCTTGGCCATGTCGATCGCGCCCTGATGATGCGGGATCATGCCGCGGACGAAGTCGACATCCGGATTGCCGGAATATGCATTTGCCATCATGTCGGCATGCATCTTGTCCATCGCCGCCTTGTAGCCGGCGGTCGATGGGCTCTCCGCGCCCATCGCCATGCCGGACATGTCGTGCTTCATCTCCTGCGATTGCGCCGGAACGCTTTCGAGGAAGACGGCGAGCAGCATTCCCGCCGCCATCAAGAGCAGCACAATCTTCTTGGCCAAGGTCATCCATGATCTCCTGTTGATGGACTGTCGTATTTGGGGGCTTCGCTCAGAGTTTCAACGTTCTGAGTCGCAACGCGTTGCCGATGACCGAGACCGAGGACAGGCTCATCGCCGCCGCGGCCAGCATCGGCGACAAAAGCGTGCCGGTGAGCGGATAGAGCACGCCTGCTGCTATCGGCACGCCGAGCACGTTGTAGAGGAAGGCGAAGAACAGGTTCTGGCGAATGTTGCGGATCGTCGCCCGGGCCAGCGTGCGCGCCCTGACGATACCGTTGAGGTCGCCCTTGACCAGCGTGATCCCCGCGCTTTCGACCGCGACATCGGCGCCTGTGCCCATAGCGATGCCGACATCGGCGGCGGCCAGCGCCGGCGCGTCGTTGACGCCGTCGCCGGCCATGGCGACGCCGGCGCCCTTGGCGCGCAGTTCCTCGACCAGCGCTCCCTTCTGCTCGGGCAGCAGGCCGGCGCGCACCTCGTCGATGCCAAGCTTGCCGGCGATGGCGCGCGCCGTGCGCTCATTGTCGCCAGTCGCCATGATGATCCGCAAGCCGCTGTCGTGCAGCGCGCCGATCGCCGCCGCCGTTGTCGGCTTGACCGGGTCGGCGACGGCGACGAGGCCGGCGAGCCTGCCGCCGACGGCGACGAACATCGCCGTCTTGCCCTCGCTCCGCAGCGCGTCCGCCTGCGCTGAAATCGAGACCGTGTCGATGCCGAGGTCCGCCATCATCGCCGCATTGCCGAGCGCGACCTTGCTGCCGGCCACCGTGCCGGACACACCCTTGCCGGTGACCGCCTCGAAATCGCCGGCATCGGCGACCGTCACGCCGCGTTCAACCGCGCCCTCGACGATCGCCTCGGCGAGCGGATGCTCCGAACCCTTCTCAAGCGCGGCGGCCAGCGCCAGCAGTTCGTTTTCCGCGATGCCCCCGGCGGCGAAGACGTCGGTGAGCTTTGGCCGACCCTCGGTCAAGGTGCCGGTCTTGTCGACGATCAGCGTATCGACCGAAGCGAAGCGCTCGAGCGCTGCCGCCTCCTTGATCAGCACGCCGGCATGGGCGCCGCGCCCGGTCGCGGTCATGATCGACATCGGCGTCGCCAACCCCAGCGCGCAGGGACAGGCGATGATCAGCACCGACACCGCCGAGACGATGGCGAAGATCAGGCTTGGCTGCGGGCCGAGGATCGCCCAGGCGGCGAAAGCGGCGAGCGCGACCAGCACAACGGCCGGCACGAAATAGAAGGAAACGCGGTCGGCCAGGCCCTGGATCGGCGCCCGCGAGCGCTGCGCCTTGGCGACCAGTTCGACGATGCGCGACAGCGTCGTCTCGGCGCCTATGCGCTCGGCGCGCATGACCAGCGAGCCGTTCTTGTTGAGCGTGCCGCCGGTCAGGGCGTCGCCCCCGGTCTTCTCGACCGGCAGCGGCTCGCCGGTGATCATCGATTCGTCGATAGCCGAGCGACCCTCGAGCACGACACCGTCGACCGGAACGGCATCGCCGGGACGGATGCGCAGCCGGTCGCCGGCCTTGACCGTATCGAGCGGCACGTCGCTTTCGGAGCCATCAGCGCCGATCAGCCGCGCCGTCTTCGGCGCCAGGTCGAGCAGGGCGCGGATGGCCGAGCCGGTGCGCTCGCGGGCCCTGAGCTCCAGCACCTGGCCGAGGAAGACCAGCGCGACGATGACGGCGGCGGCCTCGAAATAGACCGGCACGGCGCCGCCATGGCCGCGGAACTGGTGCGGGAAGATGTCGGGGAACAGCGTGGCCGCGACGCTGTAGAGATAGGCCGCGCCGACGCCGAGCGAGATCAGCGTCCACATGTTGGGACTGCGGTTGAGGATCGACTCCCAGCCGCGATGGAAGAAGGGAAAGGCCGCCCACAGCACGACCGGGCTCGCCAGCGCCAGCTCTGCCCATGTCTTTGTCCGGTCGTCGGTGAGGCTGTCGAAGCTCAGGCCGAGCATCGGCGCCATGGCGATGACGAGCAGCGGCAGGGACAGCACCGCGCTGACCCAGAAGCGCCGGGTGAAATCGACCAGTTCGGGGTTCGGCCCTTCCTCGCCGGTCGGCACACCCATCGGCTCCAGCGCCATGCCGCAGATCGGGCAGGCGCCCGGCTTGTCGCGGATGATCTCGGGATGCATCGGACAGGTGTATTGCGTGCCCTTCGGCATCGGCTGTGGAGCCGGCCGGTCGCCGAGATAGTGGGCCGGCGCGGCCTCGAACTTGCCCTTGCAGCCGGCCGAGCAGAAATAGAAACCCTGGCCCTCATGGCGGACGAAATGCCTGGCGCTGGCGCGGTCGACGCTCATGCCGCAGACCGGATCGGTCGCGGTCAGGTATTTTTCCGGCTCGGCGACGAATTTGGCGCGGCAGCCCTCGCTGCAGAAATAACGGATGTGGCCACCGTGCTCGGCCGTCGGCTTGCCGGCGGCCGGATCGACCGTCATGCCGCAGACCGGATCGCGAACGACCGCCTCCGCGACAGGCGCGGCGGCCTTGGCGGAGCAGCAGCTGCCGGCATGCGCGTGGTGGTCATGGTCGGAATGGGCCATCTGGAATGCCTCTTAAGTCTTGATCTGAGGCCGAGGTAGGGCTTCCAGTAACTGGAAGGTCAAGGGTCGGCCGCAATTTTTCTCGCCAGGCGCATTGTCGGACGGTAAAGGCAGGGCAGATCATGCGGTGTCGTGACAGGGCCGCCCCATACCCAGCACCGCGAAAACGCGCTATAGACGCCGCCCGAAAGGCGAGGCCGACCTCAGCACATGGCAAAAATCTCCCTGAAACTCGACGAGCTGATCGACGGCGTGATGTTGCGCGGCGACATGACGAAGCTGACCGCGGCCCATGCCGGCGACGGTTCCGGTCAGGCGACGCGCGGCGCCGTTCTGCAGCTGCTCAAGGCTCGGCTGGCCGATGGCCGCAAGATCGCGGAAGCCATGCTG
>NZ_RZOS01000799.1:0-1506 GCF_004022605.1 Mesorhizobium sp. M4B.F.Ca.ET.089.01.1.1 | reverse complement strand
CCGAAGGCCCGCGCCAGCAACTGGCTGCCGAGGCAGATGCCGAGCACCGATCGGTCCCTGTCGGCGAAGTCGCGCGTCAGATCGAGCAGTTCGGGGAAATAGGGGCAAAGCTCGTCATCGAGCGCGTTCTGGGCACCGCCGAGCACGACCATGGCGTCATGCTCGCCGCTGTGCCCGGGCAAGGCCTCGCCGTTGTAGGGCTTGCGCAGATCGATATCGGCGCCGGCCTCGACCAGCGCTGCGCCGATCTGGCCAAGGCCTTCATTGTCGAAATTCTGGACGACCAGGACGCGCATCGAAACCCTGCTGACATGATATTGAGCCCGCGAGCGATATCATGGCGCCCGCATCGCAGCCAAGAAGGAACGCCTATGCCACTGCAGAACCGGGTCGATCCGTTCGGCGCCATCCATGCCGTGCCCGAACGCGGCCTGTTCACCGGCAATCGCGGCATCATCCACGACCCCGAGACGAAGACGTTGCTGAAGAAGCGCTGGGCGCTACAGGCCTGGATCATCTGCGTGTGCCAATTTCGCAATGTGCGACGCGAGCCGATGGGCCGCAACAGGCCGGGCGGCAAGGCGGGCTGGACCGAACTGTTCTTCCTCGACGAGGTGACGGCGCTGGCCGCCGGCCATCGGCCCTGCTTCTTTTGCCGGCGCGAACGGGGCAGCGACTTCGTCCGCCGGTTCGGCGAGGCCTCCGCCATCGCCGAGCCGCGCGCGCCGATGCTCGACAAGCGGCTGCACAAGGAGCGGCTGGCCTCGGGCGGCCAGCCGCCAACGGTCAAGCCGGAAGAGCTGGCCGCCCTGCCCGATGGCAGCATGATCGCGGACGGCAACACGGCCTATGCGCTGCGTGGCGGCAAGGCGCTGCGCTGGTCGTTCGCGGGCTATGGCACACCGGCCGCTTTTGGCGACCTGGCTGGCCGGCCGCTTCGCCTGCTGACACCGGCGACCACCATCTCGGTGCTGCGGCAAGGCTACGCGCCGGCATGGCACCCTTCGGCCGAGGCTTGACGGCAAAGCCCGCCTCGCCCATTGCTCGGCGATGCGCGCCAATTACAAGATGCAGCGGCTGTTCGTGCCGGACGACCTCGGAGCGGGCATCGAATTCGATGCCGGGCAGCAGCAAAGCCATTACCTGATGCATGTGCTGCGTCTTTCCGAAGGCGTCGAGATCCTGGTCTTCAACGGCCGCGACGGCGAATGGTCGGCGGCGATCGCCGCCAGATCCAAGAAGGCGGTGCGGCTGAAGGTGCTCGACCAACAACGGCCGCAGCCGCCGCTGCCCGACCTCGTCTACTGCTTCGCGCCGCTGAAGCAGGGACGGCTCGACTATTTGGTGCAAAAGGCGGTCGAGATGGGCGCCGGTATCCTGCAGCCGGTGATCACCCAGCATACGCAGGTTGCAAAACCGGGCATCGAGCGGCTGCGCGCCAATGTCGTCGAGGCGGCCGAGCAATGCGGCATCCTCGCCGTGCCCGAGGTGCGCGAGGCGGAAAAG
>NZ_RZOS01000798.1:0-1510 GCF_004022605.1 Mesorhizobium sp. M4B.F.Ca.ET.089.01.1.1 | reverse complement strand
GTCCACCCGTCTTGCCGTGCTGGCGGCGGCCCCGGTCGCGCGGGCGCAGGAATGCGACCGAGGCGACGACAGCCAGCAGATGATGAATATCTGCGCCGATGCCGACTACCAGGCGGCCGACGCCAAGCTCAATGCAACCTACAAGGGTCTTGTCGGCGATGGCGACGAGAAGTCCAACAAATTGCTGCAGGCGGCGCAGCGCGCCTGGATCACGTTCCGCGACGCGGAATGCGCCTATTCCGCCGCGGACAGCGAGGGCGGCTCCATCTACCCGATGGAGGTCTCGCAATGCCTGACGGAGCTGACCAATGAGCGCGTCAAGCAGCTCACGTCCGGCCGCAACTGCCAGGAAGGCGACGCGACCTGCGCCAGCCCGGACGAGGACGAAGACCAGGACATCCAGTAAGCCGGTGCTCAGCTTCGACGGCTGATCCGGGTGAAATGGCCCATCTTGCGGCCGGCGCGCGCCTCGGCCTTGCCGTAGAGATGCAACATCAGGTCGGGCTCGGCGAGCAAGGCGGGGACACGCAGAATGTCGTCGCCGATCAGGTTTTCCATGACGCAGTCCGAGTGGCGGCCGGGCGTGCCCAGCGGCAGGCCGGCAACGGCGCGGATATGCTGCTCGAACTGCGAGACCGTCGCGGCCGCCTCCGTCCAGTGGCCGGAATTGTGGACGCGCGGTGCCATCTCGTTGGCGAGCAGCGAGCCGTCGGCGAGCACGAAGAACTCGACGCCGATGACGCCGACATAGTCGAGCGCCGCCAGCACCTTTGCCACCGCGGCCTGCGCGGCGGCCGCCGTTTCATGGCTGATCCCGGGCGGCAGGGTCGAAGTGTGCAGGATGCCGTCGCGATGGACATTCTCGGCCGGATCGTAGGCGGCGATGCTGCCGTCAAGGCCGCGCGCGGCGATCACCGATATCTCGCGCTCGAAGGCGACGAAGGATTCGAGGATCAGCGGCACATTGCCCATCGCCTCGCAGGTGCCGGAAAAGCCGCCGGTGTCCATGTTGCGGAAGACGCGCTGGCCCTTGCCGTCATAGCCCAGGCGCCGGGTCTTCAGGATGCCGCTGCCGCCGAATTCCTTCAGCGCGGCCGTCAGTTCGGCATCGTTGTCGATCGCGCGGAAATCGGCGGTCGAAATGCCGACGCCGTTGAGAAACTTCTTCTCGGCCAGCCGGTCCTGCGCCACTTCGAGGGCGCGCGCCGGCGGGTAGACCGGCACCTTGGCGGCCAGCGTGCTGGCGGCGGCCACCGGCACGTTCTCGAATTCGTAGGTGACGACGGCGCTGGCCGCGGCGAGTTCGGCGAGGGCCGCTGCATCGTCATAGGCGGCTGTTATCTGGCGGTTGGCGACTTGGGCCGCCGGGCAATCGGCCTGCGGTTCGAGCACCACGGTGCGATAGCCGAGACGGGCCGCGGCCATCGCCAGCATGCGGCCGAGCTGGCCGCCGCCGATGATGCCGATGGTCGATCCCGCAGGCAGGCTCATGGCGCGGCCGTCGGGTCCG
>NZ_RZOS01000797.1:0-1512 GCF_004022605.1 Mesorhizobium sp. M4B.F.Ca.ET.089.01.1.1 | reverse complement strand
TCGCGTGCCTTCAGCATGCGGCCGATCATCAGCTTGACCATCTGGTCGTGATTGATCTGGTTTTTCGGCAGCGTGCCGGCGAGCATGCCGTCGCGCAGCACGACCACGCGGTCGGCGACGCGTTCGACCTCGTGCAGTCGATGCGAGATGAAGATGACGCTGATGGCCTCCGCCTTCAGCGCCTTGATGACGTCGAGCAGCTTCTCGGTCTCGGCGATCGGCAGGCTGGAGGTCGGCTCGTCGAGGATCACCAGCCGCGCCTTGATCGACAGCGCCTTGGCGATCTCGACCATCTGCTGCTGGGCGAGCGACAGCGAGGCGACCGGCACGTCGGCTGAGAAATTGGCGCCGACGCGCTTCAGCAGCGGCGCCACCATCTCGCGCAGCTTCGAGCGGTCGACGAGCTTCAGCGGCCCAGCCTTCAGCGGCTCGCGGCCGAAGAAGACGTTGGCGGCAACGTCGAGGTTCTCGAACAGGTTGAGTTCCTGGTGCACGAAGGCAATGCCGGAACCGATGCTGGCCTCGACGGTGAGCCCATCATGCGCGACGCCATCGACGGTGATGGTGCCGGTATCCGGCCGCGTCACGCCGCCGAGGATCTTCATCAGCGTCGATTTGCCGGCGCCGTTTTCGCCGACCAGGCCGATCACCTCGCCCGGCCGCACCTCCATGGAAAAGCCGTCCAGCGCCACCACGCCGGGATAGGTCTTGCGCACGCCGTCCAGGCTCAGGAACGGAGCGATCGCGGATTGAGCAATGGATACGTCGGAATAATTCATCACGCCTGACAGCAGCCGGTGGGCGTTTGGCCTCAGACTGACGGGCCTTCGCGAGCCCGTCAATATGATCGCCGGCTCAAGGCAGATCCCCGAGCCGGCGAAACGGGCGTCGTCCTACTTGCCGGCCATCGCCTTGAGGTTCGCGGCGTAGGCGTCGACATCGTCCTTGCCGATGATCTTGGTCGGCACGATGATCAGGCCGCCCTCCGGGATGCCCGACTTGTCGCCCTTGAGATAGGCGGCCATCAGCTTCATGCCCTGATAGGCCCACTCGAACGGCTGCTGCACCACGGTGGCGGCAACGGTGCCTTCCTTGACGCCGCCGAGCGTGATCGGATCGTCATCGAAGCCGACGACGGTGATCTGGCCGAGCTTGCCGGCGTCGCGCAGCGCCTCATAGATGCGCGGCGTGTTGTAGGAATAGAAGCCGACCATGCAGGTGATGTCGGGGCTGGCGACCAGCGCGTCCTCGACGTTCTTCTTGGCGCGTGCCTGGTCGATGTCGTCGCCGCGCACGTCGACCAGTTCGATCTTGGTGCCGGCGAGTCCGTCCTTCATGCCCTGAATGCGTTCCTTGGCGTTGTCGGCGCCGAGCAGGCCGACGAAGCCGAGGCACTTGCCGCCGTCCGGCATCGCCTTCTTGGCGATCTCGGCCGCCTGCTTGCCGGCATCGACGTTGGACGAGCCGATATAGGCGACGCGCTTGGTCTGCGGGGCGTCCGAATCGGTGGTG
>NZ_RZOS01000796.1:0-1512 GCF_004022605.1 Mesorhizobium sp. M4B.F.Ca.ET.089.01.1.1 | reverse complement strand
CTGCATATCGTGCGCGCCCGCTACGGCGCGGAAGTGGCGTTGCGGCTTGCCCGGCATGTCGTGCTGTCACCACACCGGCAAGGCGGTCAGGCGCAATTCATCGAGCGCCCGCTGGCGCCGACCCCGACCGCCGACCGGTTCGCGCAGGCCCTCGACAAGGTGCGGGCGACGCTCGGCGAGGCGCACAGCCTCGACAGCGTCGCCGAGGCGGCCGGCCTCACCCGCCGCACCTTCACGCGCCGCTTCCAGAAGTCGATCGGCACCAGCTTCGGCGACTGGCTGGCCGACCAGCGGATCGCGCTCGCGCAGAGGCTGCTGGAGGCGACGGAGAAATCGATGGATACGGTGGCCTTCGAAGCCGGCTTCGGCAGCGCCACCTCGCTGCGCCAGCATTTTTCCGCGCGGCTCAAGACCTCGCCGATGCAATATCGGCGCGAGTTCTCCAGGAGTGCCGGTGCCAAAAGGCCGACACACGCCGCAATGTTTTGACCCGAACCGGCAAGCCGCTCAACGCTGCCTGACCGGACGCGCCGGATTGCCGACCACCGTGGTGTTCGCTGCGACGTCGCGGGTAACCACGGCGCCTGCGCCGACGATCGCGCCCTCGCCGATGTTGACGCCGCCGAGGATGATGGCGCTGCCGCCGATCCAGGCATCGGCGCCGATCGTCACCGGTTTGGCGATCTCCAGGCCCGCCTGCCTTCCTGCAGCCTCCCGGTGATGCTCGGCGCAGTAGATCTGCACATTGGGCCCAAGCAGCGTTCGCTTGCCGATGCGCACCGGCGCCGTATCGAGGACCGTGCAGCCGGCATTGAGGAAGACACCATCTCCGAGAAAGAGGTTGAACCCGTAGGCGCAGTGGAACTGCCCCTCGATGCGCGCCCCCTCGCCCGCGTTTCCCAACAATGACCGTAAGGCCGGGCCGATGTCGCCGCGCTGCCGGGGCGGCAGGCCGTTGTGCTCGAACACCGCATCGCGCGCGGCAACGCGCAGCGCTTCCAGTTCCTGATCGACGCAAGTGTACCACTCGCCCGCCGCCATCTTCATGCGCTCACTTGTCGTCATGGCCGCGTCTCCATCGAATTACTGCCAAAGCACAATCCTTTGCTGGGCGAAAGCCTGCTGGCCAAATGTCCGGCCTATGCTAGCTTGCTCGCGCTGCGAGGTCCTGACATCGAGGGGGTCAATCATGCTTTATCTGCTTGCATTGCTGATCGGGGTCGTTGCCGGGCTCCGCGCCGGAACGGCACTTGCCGTCACCGCCTGGGGCGCCTGGCTCGGTTGGCTGCCGGTCGCCGGCAGCTGGGCGAGTTTCATGGGGCACTGGATCGCCGTCGGCATCTCCACCATCCTGGGGGTCGCCGAGCTGATCACCGACCAGTTGCCGTCGACGCCGAGCCGCAAGGTGCCGCAGCAGTTCGGCGCCCGCGTCATCATCGGCGCCTTTTGCGGCGCCGTGCTCGGCGCGACCGGCGGCGCCACCATCGGCGGCCTGATTGCCGGCGCCATCGG
>NZ_RZOS01000795.1:0-1514 GCF_004022605.1 Mesorhizobium sp. M4B.F.Ca.ET.089.01.1.1 | reverse complement strand
TATCGCAACATTCTAGAAAGGAAGGCTGATGGGGCGCCTGTCGATATCCGTAATCTGGCAAAGCTGTTTCCGACAATGCTCGAAGACATCTCCAAGCTGTACACCGGGTTTCGCGGACCGGTCATCTTGATCGGACACGCTCCAAACACGAACCTGATCTGTGCTCTCAGGCCGAACTATTTCTCGCTTCCATGCCCGGCGTCCTCGAAGGTAGAGCATGTCGCATTCAAAGCGGCTTTCGCGGCTTTTGCAGGCCGCCATTCCCAGTTTCAATTCGTTGATCCGCTGGACGCGATCTGCCCCGCCGCGGAATGCCGAATGACAAACAGCGCAGGGCACAGCCTCTACGTCGACGAGAACCACCTCTCGATCTTCGGCGCGAGGCTCATTGTTCCGAAAATTATCGAGATGCTCCGAGGTGATCTGACCGTCCAGTCGATCGACCTTCGGCGGGCCGGATAGTCGCGCCAAGCGCCTCGCCTATGCGCCGGGGCCGCTTCGACGAGAGCGACAGAAAAAATAAAGTGTCGCAACAGCCCAGGCGACGACGGTCCCCAAAAGCATGAAGTAGAGCGGATTAGCCGTGAGATCGACACCGGTCGGCGGCGAAATCAACAGGACAACGGAAGCGGCAGCGAATAACCCGACGCCTCCGCCTATTCCAAACACAAAGCTCGAATATGCTTCTCTGCTTCGGCTGGGATTGGTCTTTGCGGCGAGCATGCTGCCTATGCCGATAGCCACGGGTATGAACAAACTCGGCGTCAGCAAGACATCATGCGAAGTCAGCATAACGCCTGAGAGAGCGACCCCGAGTGGCAGATCTTCGGCGTCACGAACCAACGAGAAGGCGAACACGAGGAAGCCGAGTGGGACCAGCCAGCCGATATGGCCGAAAGCGATAGCAAAAAGGACAAAAGTGTTGTGAGGAACAAAGACATGAGCCTCCTCCAGCCCACGACCAAAAAAACCGCCTGTCCGGTATGCCAATAGGCCGCGTTCCAAAAACAGAGCGCGGGCGGAGATAGAATTTCTCTTACTTTCACCTGTCAGCCGTTCGCTGAGGGCCTGAATCCTGGCCGCGCCTGATGCAGACGGACTCGCTTTGGGAGGAGAGGCGACATCTCCTGGCAGGCTTTCCTCGGATAGAGCTGGGCCGCTTCTAGAAGACGCCAACTCAGGCGGTTCAATCGAAAGCGGGCTCGCGTCATTTGTTTGGGGAGGATGTCCTATCGGAGCCGCTGCCCGGGCGAGCGACGTGTCGACAGCTTCGCCTGCCTCACTAAGGTCCGTGTTTACGGACAACACTCCTGCGAAAGACTGGCTAATGGCAGCTCGAAAGTAGCGGTTAGTGGTCAGTGCTACGGAAGTTACCAATAGCAGCACAACAGCCACAGCGAGAGCCCGCATCCAAGCAGCGGTGTCGATCCGGAATCTTCGGGCAGCTCTGTAATATTGCCAGATGCCAACCGTACTTGGAAGGAAGACGGTGGCGACGGCGGCAAGAATGGTGG
>NZ_RZOS01000794.1:0-1519 GCF_004022605.1 Mesorhizobium sp. M4B.F.Ca.ET.089.01.1.1 | reverse complement strand
GCCGCAGGCTGGTCGGACCCGGCCGGCTGCGCCGCTTCTCGAACCGCGATCTTCGCGAAAGCCTGCTCTTTTCTTTCCTTCTCGTCGTCGCCGCGACACTGCCGGTCGTCTGGTGGGCGCCGATCTGCGCCTGGAGTTCGAAGCTTCGGCTGAAGCGCCATCTCCGCAAGGATTTTCCACGCTACGCCGCAGCGGTCCGCACCGTCCTTGGCGACCGCGTCGATGCGCAAGCGCTGTTCAGGCAATTGCTTGCCGCTGTTCATCGCCGGCAATTGCTGCTTGCCGCGCACCTCACCGGCCACGGCTGGTCGCCGGAAATCCGGCTGGAAGGGCTTGAGGGCCTGCGCGAGGCGCTGCGGCGCGGCCGCGGCGCCATCATCTGGTGCGATCAGTTCACCGCCCAGACCATCATCGGCAAGCGGGCCCTGCATGCCGCCGGCCTCGAAACGCACCAGGTCAGCGTCAACTTCCACGGCTTTTCAGACTCGGTTTTCGGCCTGCGTTTCCTCAACCGGCCGCTGATCGCGGTGGAGAACCGCTACCTCAAAAGCCGGGTCGTCTTCGAGCGCGGCGATGCCTACCAGGTGACGGTGCGCATGCAACGCATGCTGAGGGAAAACGGCATCGTCCTGATGACCAACACGACCCACGCCGGCACCACCTTCACAGAAGTCGGCATCGGGGAAAGCGGCTGGACCCAACTGGCCTCGGCTCCGGCAAACTTCGCCGCGCGAGGCGGAACGGCGCTGTTTGCCATGTCGACCTTCGAGACCGTGCCCTTTCGCGAATACCGCGCGGTCATCAGCCCCGAACTGGCGCCGCCCGCAAGGTCGGCATCCGCCGCGACAAGGGACATGGCGGCGAAGAACCTCGAGCTGCAGGCGCGCTACATCCTGCTCAAGCGCGATCGCCTCCTGGAGGCGATGAAATTGTACCCGGAACAGATGATGGTATGGGCAGGCGCCCAGAGGTTCACCGAGCGGTCGGGCGACACGACGGACGCGGGCGCCGACATATCCTCATGAGGTCTTTGTCCTGAGTTCGTCAAGCACGCCGGCGACGATGTCGGAGATCGGGCCGGTGCCGTCCACGGTCAACGCCGGTTCATCCGCCGTCGGCGCTTCGAGCGTGGCGAACTGGCTGTCGACTAGGCTCGCCGGCATGAAATGCCCCTTGCGGCTGCCGACACGGCGCTTGGCGGTTTCCGCATCGATTTCCAGATAGACGAAGCGCAGCTCCGGGCAAAAGCCGCGCAGTCGCGCGCGGTAGCCGCGCTTCAGCGCCGAGCAGGCGGCGACCACGCTCTGCCCGTCGGCGATCGCGGCCGCGATGCGCCCTCCGATCGCATCGAGCCAGCCGGCGCGCAATTCGTCGGTGAGCGGCTCACCGCTTGCCATGCGCGCCACGTTCTCGGGCGGATGCAGCCCGTCGCCCTCGACGAATGCCGCGCCCAGCGCCGCCGCCAGCGCCTCGCCGACCGCGGACTTGCCGCAGCCGGCCACCCCCATCGCCACGATGG
>NZ_RZOS01000793.1:0-1521 GCF_004022605.1 Mesorhizobium sp. M4B.F.Ca.ET.089.01.1.1 | reverse complement strand
GACTGGTGATCTTCCTTGCCTTCCGCGGCAATGACGGCTCGCTGCTCGGCGTCGGCCTGACCGCCGCGAACTTCGTCACCGTGGCCACCGATCCGCTCTACTGGACGGTGACGCTGCGCTCGCTGGTCATCGCCGGTCTGGTGACGCTGGCGACGGTGGTGACCGCCTATCCGGTCGCCTACTATCTCGCCTTCCATGCCGGGCGGCGCCGCGGCCTGCTGCTCTTCCTGGTCACGCTGCCATTCTGGACCAGCTATCTTTTGCGCGTCTTCGCCTGGAAGATCGTGCTTGCCTATAATGGCGTGCTCAACTCGGCCTTCATCGAAAGTGGCATCTGGTCGGAGCCGACGCTGGCCTTCCTCAACACGCCGGCTGCGGTCGTGGTCACGCTTGCCCACGCCTACGCGCCCTTTGCCATCCTGCCGATCTATGTCGCGCTGGACACGATCCCGAAATCGCTGCTCGAAGCCGCTTCCGATCTCGGCGCCCGTCCGTTCACGGCGTTCCGCCGCGTCGTGCTGCCGAATTCGATGCCGGGCGTGCTGGCGGCGGCCCTCGTCGTCTTCGTGCCGACGGTCGGCGACTACGTCACGCCGGCGATGGTCGGCGGCCCGGCCAGCACCATGATCGGCACGCTGATCCAGTCGCAGTTCGGCAAGGCCAATGACTGGCCGTTCGGCGCCGCACTTTCCGTCTGCGTCATGCTGGTCATCCTGTGCGTGGTGCTGGTCGCGCGCGGCGCCGACCGCAGATTTGGCAGCCGCACATGAGCGCGGCGCGCACCGGGACCGACACAGGTGGTCGCTGGCTCGGCCTCTACGTGCTTGGCTATCTGGTCTTCCTCTATCTGCCGGTGCTGCTGATCCCGCTGTTTTCCTTCAACAATTCCATCCAGGCTGCGTTTCCGCTGCAGGGCTTCACGCTTGAATGGTACGAGACGCTCTATGGCAATCCGGTGCTGTCGGGCGCGCTCGCCAACAGCCTCGTCATCGCCACGGTTGCAGCCACCGGCGCCACGCTCTGCGGCATCACCGTGTCCTATATGGATCTCTACGGCCGCTCGCCGCTCGCCTCCACGATCAGCGCCATCGCCCGGCTGCCGATCCTGATCCCCGGCGTCATCGTCGGCATATCGCTGCTGATCCTGGTCAATCTCATCGGCCTCGGCCCGTCGCGCGTTTCGATCGTGCTTGGGCACATCCTTGTCGCGCTGCCGACGACGGTGGTGGTGATGCGCAGCCGCTTCGCCGCTATTCCCAAAACCATCCGCGAGGCGGCGCTCGATCTCGGCGCCTCCGACTGGACGACGTTCCGGCGCGTCATGCTGCCGCTGAGTGCGCCGGCCGTGCTGTCGGCCTTCATGCTTGCCTTCCTTATCTCCTTCGACGAGTTCATCGTCGTCTTCTTCCTCGCCGGCACCGAGCCGACGCTGCCGCTCTACATCTGGAGCCAGCTGCGCTTCCCGCGCTCGCTGCCGACTGTCATGGCGCTGGGCACTGTGATCCTGGCCGTGTCCTTCAT
>NZ_RZOS01000792.1:0-1523 GCF_004022605.1 Mesorhizobium sp. M4B.F.Ca.ET.089.01.1.1 | reverse complement strand
GCCTTGCGGCGCGTCGGCGGCCGCGAGTTCGCGGCGATCGCCGGCGCCATCCTCGTTGCCCGCATGCAGAAGATCCCGGTGCTGCTGGACGGATTTGCGGCGACGGCGACGGCCGCTGTTCTGCACGCCGCCAACCCAGCGGCGATCGCCCACTGCCTGGTGGCCAGCCTGTCGCCGGAACCGGGACACGCCAGGGCAATCGAACGGCTTGGCCTGCGGCCGTTGCTCGATCTTGGCGTCAGCCATGGCGAAGCTGTGGGAGCAGGCCTTGCCGCCGGGCTGGTCAAGGCTGCCGCCCTCACCAGTTCCGGCATGGCGGCCGCGGCCCGGACCTAGCGCCGGCGCGCCGCGACCGTCTTGGTCGGCAGGGCCGGCAGTTCCTCCATCACCCGGCTGAGCGGGAAGATGGCGATCGCCTCGGTGCCCTCGCGCAGCTTGGAGTGAAGCTCGAATTCGCCGCCATGCATGGCGAGCAGGCCCTGCACGATAGGCAGGCCGAGGCCGGTGCCTTGCTCGGCGCTCTTGATGGCGATCGAACCCTGGCCGAAGGCCGAAAGCACGACCGGGATTTCTTCCTCCGGAATGCCCGGCCCATTGTCCTTGACCGAAATGTATTGCCCGCCGCCGGCGGTCCAGCCGACGCGCACGCGAACCTCGCCGCCGGACGGCGTGAACTTGATGGCGTTGGACAGGAGGTTGAGCGCGATCTGCCGCACCGCGCGTTCGTCGGCGAACAGGCGCGGCAAGGTGGTTTCGAAATCCTGGATGACGCGGATGTCCTTGTTGCGCGCCTTCAACTCCATCATGTGGCAGCAGTCCTCGGCGATGGTGAGCAGCATCACCGGCTCCTCGTTGAGCTGGTAGCGGCCAGCCTCGATGCGCGACAGGTCGAGGATCTCGTTGATCAGGTCGAGCAGATGCTGGCCGGACTCGTGCACGTCATGGGCATAGTCGCGATAGGTGGGGTTGTTCATCGGCCCGAGCACTTCATTGGCCATCACTTCGGAAAAGCCGAGGATGGCGTTGAGCGGGGTCCTGAGCTCATGGCTCATCGAGGCGAGGAAGCGCGACTTCGCCAGATTGGCATCCTCGGCCCGACGCCGCGCCTCGTCCGACATCGATTTCGCCGTCTCCACCTCGGCGATCAGCGCATCCTTCTCCGAACGGAATGACATCAGCATCAGCGAGGCCTGGTTGAGATTGCGCGCGACGTAGGCGAAGAAGGGCAGGGCGGTGACCAGCAGCGCGGCCATGATAACCTCGATCGGCAGCCACGTTCGTGCTCCGGCATAGGCATAGACGGCGACGGGAATCGCGAAGGTCGCCAGCAGCGCGCCGCCCAGCGAGGATGCCATCACCGCGGTCGCCGCCATGGCGACCAGAAGCACCATCGCCTTGATCACCTGGAACTGATCGATCTGGCAGGTGTCGCAACCGAACCAGGCGAACCAGGCCCAGCCAAGGCCGCACAGGAAATGCCCGATGAGGAAATCGCGCCGCGCCTGCGACGGATCGATCTGGGA
>NZ_RZOS01000791.1:0-1527 GCF_004022605.1 Mesorhizobium sp. M4B.F.Ca.ET.089.01.1.1 | reverse complement strand
CTTTTCATACGATTTTGTCCGGAGGCTTCTAACCAAACGTCTTAGGTCGGGTCCACGCATTGCATTATCGCTCGTAGGGCTAGGTGTGCCTGCAATTCTGCCTTCTTTGCAGCAGGGAAGGCAATCGACAGATGCGCCAGCGCGTCGGTGAAGAACGGCAGAAGCTTCACCGGATCCGCTTTGCCGGCAAGCCAGGCATCGCATGCGGCAGCGATCTCATTATCCCGCGCCGAATGGCTTCCCATCACCTGCCGCCGATATATGGCACTGGCCGCCGCCCGAATAGCGGTAACGTCCATAAACCCCATGCCCTCTTGGGTGATCTGCGTAAGCCACGTTTCCAAATGATGCAGAAGATCACGCAACTCTTCGAGGTTGCCGAGCGCCGCCGCAAATTCATCACGCGAATAGCCGTGCAACTGCCTCACCTCCGCGAAGCTTTTGCAGGTGTCCGTCTTCGCGCCGAGCGGTCCCACTTTCGCCAGAAGCGCATCAACGAGCGACCGCGCCTGGCCGGCGTGGCGCGGGCTTCGGCTAAGAAGAAACTTGTGCGCAATGCCGACGGTGAAAGTGGATGGATCATCGACCGGCAACCGTACTCGCTCGACGTAAATCTTAGACAGATCCGGTGTGGACGTGTCGCTCCCGTGCAATATTTTCATGCCCTCGCTCAGCAGGTCGCGCAAATGCGGCGACAGCTCGGAAAGAGCCGTCGGCATCGAGGTTGCGGCGTTCGTACCGTCAACCAGCGGGAGGTCGCAACCGGCGTTCGAAATGAAGCGTCCGTGGCTGTTCAAGACGCTGAATGCCCGCACCGTCGCATACAGTTTCCCCACCGGGCTGTTCAAGAAATCGGTAAGCGGCTTCGCCTTCACCTTCTTTTTTCCCGGCAATTCTGGCGTGTGGAGACTGGTGAGGGCTCCCCACGCCCACTCTTTCCGGTCCTTTTTCTTGACCTGATAGATGCTGATCGCAGTCGGGGCGGTACTGGAGTCGAGAACAGCTACGTCCTGAATGACTTCAAACAGGAGAAGGAAATCAAGCTCCCCGGCTTCCTCCAGCTCGAACATCCGGATCAGCGCCCAATTCCGCTGAAACTCGATGCCCTTCTGGTTATGTCCCCCGCCAACCTCGGACAGACCGGCGTCGTTCGACACGGCGAGTATTTCCGCCAGAGAATCTGTCGTCATTAAGAACCCGCCCAAGTAAACGAGCAGAACGTATTTGCTGAGGCCGACATGTCAAGGGACGTTGAAGTGAACCGGCAACTAGCTCAGTGGTTGCAACCGCACTTCAATGTCGATGATGTCATCGAGGGCGCCGAGAGCGGTATTTCGTTTCGGCCACCAAGCGTCGGATTTTCACCCCACTATTGTTGTCCGTAGCGGAATATCGCAGGTAGGAAGGCGGGCGAAAAATCAGGTCTGGAAAACGAAATGAGCTCGATAGACTGGCATGTAGCGCCGCCTATGACGGATGATCAACGGCGCAATGCCCTGGCTGACATGGAGTTAATCGCGTGTGGCG
>NZ_RZOS01000790.1:0-1538 GCF_004022605.1 Mesorhizobium sp. M4B.F.Ca.ET.089.01.1.1 | reverse complement strand
CACCTGCGATAACGGGGCGGGCGACAATCGCGCATTCTGGTCATGCATTCAAGCGTGGTGAAAAGCCGACCTCACATCATATTCTGGGAGGCTTTGACCTGCCCGGTTTCGTGAGCATTTGGGTTTCGCTGAAGTCGTAGCGAAACCCGCGAACCTCCCAGATCTCCGCTAAGGTCGGAGACTCTTTCAAAAATCGCAGCACCTTCCTGGCTGCGATCATGTTGTAGGGAAAAATCCCAACAGACGAATGTCCGCAATTGAGACGCAGGACCTCTGGCAAACGATTGCATTTCGTCAATAACTCTATCACCCGATCCGAAGCTTCTGGACGTGTGATCGTATCGTCCTTTCCAAGCACGAACATCATATCCAGGCCAGGACGTGTGAGACCCCACGTATGGCGCTCTAGGTTGATGAGACCCCAAGCGGTTCTCAAATCTTCGAGTGACATGGCTGGTTCAATACGACGACGTAACGACTTCATGGTTTCCGCAGTCCAAACAAGATCAGCAGGGCTCCCTGGCGATACCATGAGAACCGCTTTATCAACCTTTTCTTCCTGGGCAGCGATCAGACCAGCAACCGTGCCGCCTAAGCACATGCCTACAACGGAGATTTTTCGATACCTCTGACTATGAAGCCACCGAACAATCTTACGACCATCTAATACCGCCTGTCTCATCGACCGGACGGTACGTCCCAAATTCGCGTTGAAAAACTTTTGCTCGGAATAATCGTCGGAACCACGACTAAAGTGATATGGCAGGGTAGCCTCAATAACTGTTATGCCCCTTGCGGCAAAGAACTTGGCGAATGTTGGGAAACGGTTCCGTGCGTACCAATGATGAAACACAACAAGTGCATGATCTTTCGATCCGCTATGGGTAACCACACATTCAAATGTATTGTTGTCTTCATCCACGGTTGTGATATCAGACTGGAAAATGACAATATTTTCTTCTTCTCTTAATGGCTCCGGGGGCAAAACCGGGGAGAAAAACTGTTCTCCTTCGGAAAGCGTCCTGAACGCCAGTTCACGGCCACTAGCTTTTTTGTCCTCGGCCTCGTTAACCGTGAACGCCAATGAGGTATCATAACCAAAGCCTATGGACCTGTGATCGGTACGCTTCTGGCGTTGTAAGGTTCTCAAGATGTGCTTGCGATCGTGACGACGCGCCAGATAGCGAAACATACCTCTCTCCTATTTCTTGAAGATCAAAAACAGTTTGTTCGGCCGCCACTCGATATCTGAGGAGTTTTTCGAGGTAAGACGGCTCATCAAATATCCCCGTTTTCACAACCCTTCTTCTTATGTTCAATTGGCCACAGCCTGAAATGTCGCGGTCGCATCTTCATAACTGGCTCGGGATTGGTTGCTGGCCACGGGCTTGCCGTCGACGTCTGTGAGAGCGCCGGCGTTGCGGAACTCGGCAAGGGGTCGTGGCGATGATCTTGCGGTGCGGACCCTCAAGGCTTTCGCTCGGCAGATCGGGGCGGGCGCCCTGCAACAGCTCGGCCGGCGATGTTCGGGCAATGGT
>NZ_RZOS01000078.1:0-18397 GCF_004022605.1 Mesorhizobium sp. M4B.F.Ca.ET.089.01.1.1 | reverse complement strand
TGCCGATGCTCCCGGAACGGCTGCGGCCGTTGCTGCGCGCCGCATTGAAATATGCGGCCGATGCGAGGCTCAAGGCCCGCGTCGCCACGCTCGTCGCCAGCCGAGGCTTCGTGCTGCATCCGATGGATTGGATGCCCCCCGCGTCGGATCAGGAAAGTCCCGAGGTCTATGCCCCCTGGGCCGACTGGCAGGCAGGCGCGGATGGCGAGAAACAGTCCCGGCGCGAGCAGCTGACAGCGGAGACCTGGGATGACTTCTATCCAGCGGCGCGCCGTACCGCGCTGGTCGATTTGCGGCGCACCACGCCTGCTCTGGCGCGGACGCTTATCGAGACCAAGGGGGCCAGCGAGCCGGCGGAGGTCAGGCTGGCGCTGGTCGAACTCATGCGTTTCGGCCTGGGTGCCGACGACGTGCCGTTCCTGAAGAGCCTGTCCGCCGATCGCTCCGGCAAGGTGCGCGAAATGGCCGGCCGGCTGCTGGCAAGGCTGGGGGAGCATGGCAATCCGGCTGATGGCGGGTCGGAAGATCCGACAGCCGAGCTCGCTGCCTTCATCGAGGAAGGCAAATCCGGCTTCATTCGCCGCCGCACCACCTACGCACCGATGAAACTCAAATCGCCTGCGCAACAGGCCCGTCGCGCCGACTTGTTCGCTTCCTGCTACTTCGGCGATCTTGTTGCTCGCTTCGGCAAGACAGAGCCTGATTTCATCAGCGCATGGCAGTTCGGCGTCGATGACAATGCCGATCGTTTTCTCGTTCTAATGGTCTCGGTGTCCGGCAGCGATGCGGCGGTGGCCTGTTTGGCGGATAGGCTTGTCGCCGAAGGCGGCAAGCTTCCGCTTCTCGCCCTCCAGCTCATGTTGCGTTTGGACAGCGGCAGGAAGCGTCTTTTGATCAGTCAGATCCTGAATGACGCACAAAATCTGCACGCGCTAAACCTGGTCGAAGGCGTAGAAGCAGGCTGGCTGGATTGGGGCGACCTCGCCAAAGGCAAGACGCTTTCGGCGCTGCGCTCCGCCGTCTCGGGTGACAACGACGTCATGAAGCGAAGCGCTGAGCAGTATCTCGAGGCCATAGGCTTTCTCGCCACGGCGGCGACGGCGGACAAACTGATCGGCGAGGTCGTCACCGCCGGCCTGCCGCCGGCATCGCCATCGCTCGGCCTGCTGCGGCTCAACGCGGCGCTGGCCGAAAATCGTTCCCAATCCGAAAGATGATCAACCCGGAGATGATCGCATGAACGCAGCCATCCGCCTTCCGGCCGAGCAGGTCTATGCCTCCGAACTGCAGGCGCTTGCGCGCGGCGACGATCGCCAGAAGCCAGCCGGCTGGAGCTTGTCGCCCAAGGCCGTGCTCACCTACCTGATGGGCGGCAAGGCTAGCGACGGCACCGTGATTTCGCCGAAATATGTCGGACGCCGCCAGCTGATGGAGACCGCGATCGCGACGCTTGCCACCGACAGGGCGCTGCTGCTGCTCGGCGTGCCGGGCACGGCGAAATCCTGGGTCTCGGAACATCTCGCCGGCGCCATCATGGGAAACTCGACGCTGATCGTGCAGTGCACCGCCGGCACCGACGAGAACCAGATCCGCTATGGCTGGAACTATGCCCAGCTGCTGGCCAAGGGCCCGAGCCAGGAGGCGCTGGTGCCGACGCCGCTCTACCGCGCCATGCAGGAGGGCAAGCTCTGCCGGCTGGAAGAGCTGACGCGCATGGGTTCCGACGTACAGGACACGCTGATCACCGTGCTGTCGGAAAAGATGATGCCGGTGCCGGAATTGAACACCTCGATCTACGCCCAGCGCGGCTTCAACATCATCGCCACCGCCAACAATCGCGACAAGGGCGTCAACGAGCTCTCATCGGCGCTGAAGCGTCGCTTCAACGTCGTGGTGCTGCCTCTGCCCGAGGACATGGCGGAAGAGGTCTCGATCGTCTCCCGGCGCGTCGGCGAGATGGCCGGCGGGCTGGACCTGCCGGTGCCGAAAAATGTCGGCGAGGAGATCGCCCGGGTGCTCACCATCTTCCGCGAGTTGCGCTCCGGCGCGACCGCCGACGGCAAGGTGACGCTGAAGACGCCGTCGGGCTCGCTCTCCACCGCCGAGGCGATCGCCACGATGGTCAGCGGCCTCAGCCAGGCGGCTTGGTTCGACGGCGGCAAGCTCCACGCCGAAGGCCTGGCGCCAAGCCTGGTCGGCGCCATCGTCAAGGATCCTGTGCAGGACAAGGTGGTGCTGGAGGAATATCTGGAGACGGTGCTGAAGAAGCGGCCGGACTATGCCGGCTACTACGCGGCGCTCAACGCGGCCATCTGAGCCATGACTGAGGACGGCATCAGCTATTTCGGCATACGCCACCACGGTCCGGGCTCTGCCGAGAGCCTGGTCAAGGCGTTGCAGGAATTGCAGCCGGTCGCGGTGCTGATCGAGGGGCCGGTCGATGCGTCGCCGCTGCTGCCGCTGCTCGCCAGTCCCGAATTGAAGCCGCCGGTGGCACTGCTCTGCTATCCCGAGGACGATCCGGCCGCGACCAGCTTCTGGCCCTTCGCCGAATTCTCGCCCGAATATCAGGCGGCGCTGTGGGCGGTCGCCAACAAGGCGGCGCTGCGCTTCATCGACCTGCCGTCCGCGGCGCGGTTGGCCGAGATGGCGCCAGAAAGTCCGGCCGACACCGATGCCGCCGAAGCGGAACCCGTCGAAGAGCAAGGCGAGGAAGCGACGCGCATCCAGGATCCGATCGGCACGCTGGCGCGCGCCGCCGGCTACGAGGATGGCGAAAGCTGGTGGTCCGACATCATCGAGCAGAATCCCGCGCCGGGGCCGATCTTCGCGGCTATCGCCGACGCGATGACGACGCTGCGCGACGGCGAGGGGGCGATCGGCAAGTTCGAGGCGATGCGCGAGGCGCACATGCGGCTGGAAATCGCCGCCGCGCGAAAAGAGTTCGATGGGCCGCTGGCGGTCGTCTGTGGCGCCTGGCATGTGCCGGCCCTGCGGGCTGCCCATACGCAAAAGAGCGACCAGGCGCTGCTCAAGGGAATGGCCCGCCGCAAGACCATGATGACCTTCGCGCCATGGACGGGGCCGCGCCTGGCGCTCGGCTATGGCTACGGCGCCGGTGTCGTCGCGCCCGGCTGGTGCAAGCATCTGTGGCAGACGCGCGGGCAGGGCGACTCTTCCATCCTGTGGCTGGCGCGGATTGCATCGGTTCTCAGGGCGAAAGGCCACATGATTTCGACGGCATCGCTGATCGAGGCCGAGCGGCTGGCGCGGACGCTCGCCGCCATCCGCGAACGGCCGAAGCCGGGTTTCGAGGAACTGCGCGACGCTTCGATTTCGGCCCTGTTCAACGGCGAGGCCCTGCTGTGGAAGATGGTCGAGGCCGAACTGCTGCTCGGCGCCGATGTCGGCGAGATTCCGCCTGACACGCCGCTGGCGCCGCTGATCGACGACCTGCAGCGCAACCAGAAAGCGGCGCGGCTCAAGCCCGAGGCCTTGGAGCGGGAACTCTCCATCGACCTGCGCAGCGAGAGCGGGCTGTTTCGGTCGACGCTGCTGCACCGGCTGAACGTGCTTGGCGTGAGCTGGGGCAAGCTGACCGACACCGGGCGCAGCCGCGGCACCTTCCGCGAGCGATGGGTGCTGGCCTGGCAGCCGGAATATGCCGTTCGCCTGGTCGAGAACCTGGTCTATGGCCCGACTATCGAAAAGGCCGCCAACGGCCGCCTGGTCCAGATGATCGGTGCCGCCGCGACGCTCGACACCCTTGCCACGCTGGTCCAGAGCGCCATCACGGCGGCTCTCAGTGAAGCCTCCGCCGCCGGCCTCGTCGCGCTGGAGCAAAAGGCGGCGCACAGCAGCGAGTGCCTGGAACTGCTGGCCTCGGTGCCGCCGCTGGCCGACATCATCCGCTATGGCGAAGCGCGCAAGACCGAGACCGAACGTCTTGCTGGCCTCTTGGAACGGCTGATCGTCGAGGGCTCGATCGCGCTGCCCTACGCCGCGCGCGATCTTGATGCGCAGGCGGCCGCGGCGCTGATGGGCGCGCTGCGCAAGGCCGACGAGGCGATCAGGCTGGTGGAGCCGGGCGCGGATGTCGTGGATGCCTGGCGCAACGGCCTCGCGGCCGTGCTCGAGTCGTCGCGATCGACGGCGCTCGTCGCCGGTTGCGCGGCGCATCTGCTCTACGAGGCCGGGCGGCTTTCCGCCGAGGACGCGGCCGACCTTTTGGCAAAGCGCCTCTCGCCGGGGACGCCGGTCATCGAAGCGGCCGCCTTCTTCGAGGGTTTCTTCAGCGGCGCTGGTCAAAGACTGATCTATGACGAGGGTCTGCGCGGCGCCGTCGATGCATGGCTTGCCTCACTCGACGAAGAGGCCTTCGTCGCCCATCTGCCCTTGCTGCGCCGGGTCTTCTCCAACCTCGACAGCATGGAGCGCCGGCGTTTGATCGAGGCCGTGCTCGGCCGCAGGGCCAGCCTGCCCACCGGGCTGACGCCGGCGCCCGATGGCGGCGAAGCCTGGCGCCGGCATTTTGGTCTCCTCGGCAGGCTGCTCGCGGGGGAGCCCAGCCATGGATGATGACGCGATCGTGCCGGACCCAAGCGAAGATCAGCGCGAGCGCCGCTGGCGGCTGGCGATCGGCGCCGACGATGAAACGTCGTCGGCACTGTCGGCGGAAGACCGGCGGCTTTCGGCGGCGCTCGATGCGCTTTATGGCGACGGCAGCGGCGAGACGGCCGGCGATCCGCGCAAGCGGCGCGGCGGGCTCGGCCGCTCGGCGCCGCGCGTCGCGCAATGGATGGGGGATATCCGCTCGTTCTTCCCCGAGCAGGTCGTCCAGGTCGTGCAGAAGGACGCCTTCGAGCGGCTGAACCTGAAACAAATGCTGATGGAGCCGGAGTTCCTCAAGGCGATCGAGGCGGACGTCAATCTCGTCGCCGACCTGGTCTCGCTGCGTTCGGCGATGCCGGACAAGACCAAGGATATCGCCCGTTCGATCAGCTCCGACATTGTCGCCAAGCTGATGCAGCGCCTCGAGCAAAAGACCGCCGAGGCGATCCGCGGCGCGCTCGACCGGTCGCGGCGCACCAACCGGCCGCGGCAGCGCGACATCGACTGGCCGCGCACCATTACGGCGAACCTCCGCCACTACCAGCCGGACCACAAGACCGTCGTGCCGGAAAGACTGGTCGGCTTCATGCGGCGCCAGCGCCGGCTGGTCGACCTCGACGAGGTGACGCTCTGCGTCGACCAGTCGGGCTCGATGGCAAGCTCGGTCATCTACGCCTCGATCTTCGCCGCGGTGATGGCCTCGTTGCCGGTGGTGCGCACCAAGCTCGTCTGCTTCGACACCGCGATCGTCGACCTGACGGAGGAACTCAGCGATCCGGTCGAAGTGCTATTCGGCGTCCAGCTCGGCGGCGGCACCGACATCAACCAGGCCGTCGCCTATTGCGCCGAGCGGATCGAGCGGCCGACCAAGGCGCATTTCATCTTGATCACCGACCTTTACGAGGGCGGCAACGGCCAGGAGCTTCTGCAGCGGTTGGCTGCGCTGGTCCGGTCGGGCGTCAATGTCGTCGTGCTGCTGGCCCTCACCGATCAGGGCCGTCCCGGCTATGATCCCGCAATGGCGGGGTCGGTCGCATCGCTGGGCATCCCGGTTTTCGCCTGCACCCCGGACCATTTCCCCGACATGATGGCGGCGGCGCTGCGTCGGGAAGATATCGGCGCCTGGGCGGCAGGGGCGGACATCAAGCTGATCCGGGCCGACACCGAAGCAGCCAAGACGGCCGAGTAAGCCTGCCGCCGCCGCCGTTCAACGATGATCAGCCTGCTTTCTCGCTGATCAGCTCGAAGCGCTCGACTTCGCAGTGCTGGCCGACCACGGCCAGGATTTCCATCGACGGTTCGACCGCATCGGGCTGCTTCCATCCGAGATTGAAGGTGTGGACGAAGCGGTCACGGCCGGCGTCATGTTCCATGCCGACAAAGCGCGCGTCATAGCCGAGTGGACGAACCATTTCCCGCAGATCCGGCGGCGAGCCTTTCGGCCACGAGACCGCCAGGATCGCATGGTGGTCGCGCGGGATCCTGAGATCGACCCATTTCAGCGCCTGCAGCGTCACCAGCGTCAGCACCGTCGCGATCGCGCCAAGGCCGAACTGGCCGCCGCCGAAGGCCAGGCCGATCATGGTCATGATCCACATCGTGGCGGCGGTGGTCACGCCGGTCACGAGATCGCCGCGCCGCAGGATGGCGCCGCCGCCGATGAAGCCGACACCGGTGAGCACGCCCAGCGGAAAACGCAGCACGTCCATGCGCACGAAAGAGTCCGTGCCCTTGCCGGCGACATCGAGCAGCATGTTGGCCTGGATCATGGCGATGGCGGCGGCAAGGCCGACCAGGATCGTCGTGCGAAGCCCGGCGGTATGGCCGCGTGCCTCCCTGTTCAGACCGATCAGGAACCCCGCCAGCAGCGTGAGCAGAAGCCTCGCCAGCAGGTCTGGCCAGCCCGGATGAAGCGGCATGTCGCAGCAAAGCGGCTCGAACATCGTTCCACGAGGCGCGGGCGCGCCGCGCTCCTTGTTGCCAACGACTTCAACCTCGCTGGCGGGCTGAAGGTTCCTTGGCGAGCCAGGAGCACTGGCGCCGTCTGTCGCACCCCGCGCACGATTTTGAGACACGCGCCGCTTGACTCCGGCGAAGCCTTGTGAAAAATTTTGCAGCAACTGATAAAAATATCAAAAGGGCGGAAATGGTTGGGTTCGGCAATGGCCTCCTGCGCGACGATGAGACCAGCATGGCCGCCCGCGCCGCCTGGCTTCACTATGCCGGCGGCCTGACCCAGGCCGAGGTCGCCAAGCGGCTCGGCCTCACCAGCCTCAAGGCGCATCGCCTCATCACCAAGGCCAACCAGGAAGGGCTGGTTAAGGTCTATATCGACGGCGAGATCTCCGAATGCGTGGCGCTCGAGGATGAGCTGTCCGGCCGCTACGGTCTCGACTATTGCGAGGTGGTGCCGGACTTCGATCCGGAAGACCTGCCGCTCAAGGCGCTTGGCATTGCCGGCGCGCAATTCCTCAAGCGCGAGATCGAGCGCGGCGAGGACAAGCTGATCGGCGTCGGCCACGGCCGCACGCTTGCCGCTTGCGTGGAGTACCTGCCGCGCACCTCGGCCGACGGCATCCGCTTCGTCTCGCTGCTCGGCGGCCTGACGCGCAAGTTCTCGGCCAACCCGCACGACGTGATCCATCGCCTGGCCGAGCGCACCGGCGCCGAGGCCTATGTCATGCCGGTGCCGATGTTCGCCAACACGGTCGAGGATCGTGCCGTGCTGCTCGGCCAGAAGGGCATTAGCGAGGTCTTCGATCTGGCGAAATCCGCCGACCTGCTGCTGGCCGGCATCGGCACCGCCGAGCAGGAGGCCTCGCTGGTCGCCACCGGCATGATCGACAAGGCCGAGATGGAGGAGACCCGCCGCAACGGCGCCGTCGGCGAACTGCTCGGCCATTTCTTCGACGAGGCCGGCAAGCCGGTGGCGACCACGGTTTCCAGCCGCGCCCTGGCGTTGGCGCGGGAGGACATCGCCAACCGCAGGATCGTCGCCGTCGCCGGCGGCAAGGTGAAGGTTCGCGCCATCAAGTCAGTGCTGGAGGGCCGTTATCTCAAGGGCCTGATAACCGACGAGCGGACGGCGCGATCGCTCGTGGAACAGACGCCGGTCGGGTAGCCGGCACCGCTTTGGTTGAAACTACCCTGTGGAGGAGAAGAGGACATGCATGAGAAAGAAAAAGACCTGATCGACGCGTTCCTGCGTGGACAAGTCGACCGCCGTGGACTGATCAGGGGGCTGGGCGCCATGGGCCTCGCCGCAAGCACCGCCGGCGTCCTGCTCAATATGGGCCAGACCCGCGCGCTCGCCGCCGATTTCGACTGGCAGGCGCACAAGGGCAAGACCATCAAGCTCTTGCTCAACAAGCATCCCTATGCGGATGCGATGATCGCCGACCTCGACAATTTCAAGCAGCTGACCGGCATGAACGTCGTCTATGACGTGTTCCCGGAAGACGTCTATTTCGACAAGGTCACCGCGGCGCTCTCGGCGAGCTCCTCCGAATACGACGCCTTCATGACCGGCGCCTACATGACCTGGACCTATGGCCCGGCCGGCTGGATCACCGACCTCAACGAATGGATCAAGGACCCGGCCAAGACCAATCCGAAGTATGCCTGGGACGACTTCCTGCCCGGCGTCAAGAACTCCTGCGCCTGGAACGGCAAGCCGGGCGGCGCGCTGGGTTCGGAAGACGCCAAGCAGTGGTGCATTCCGTGGGGCTTCGAGCAGAACAACATCACCTACAACAAGGCGATGTTCGACAAGGCCGGCGTCAAGGTTCCCGGCAGCATGGACGAGATGGTCGCAGCGGCCGCCAAGCTCACCAAGGATGTCGGTGGCGGCGTCTATGGCATCGGCGTGCGCGGCTCGCGCTCCTGGGCGACGATCCATCCGGGCTTCCTGTCGGCCTACGCCAATTTCGACCAGAAGGACCTCAACGTGTCGGCCGACGGCAAGCTGTCCGCCGCCATGAACACCGCCGAATCCAAGGCCTTCCACAAGCAATGGGTGCAGATGATCCAGGAGAGCGGCCCGAAGGACTGGTCGACCTACACCTGGTACCAGGTCGGCACCGATCTCGGCGCCGGCGCCTCGGCGATGATCTTCGACGCCGACATCCTCGGCTACTTCATGAATGGCGGCACCAACAAGATGGCCGGCCAGCTCGCCTTCGCCGGCTTCAAGGCCAATCCGGCCGCCAAGGCGCCGACGCCCAACATCTGGATCTGGTCGCTGTCGATGTCAAACTTCTCCAAGGACAAGGACGCCACCTGGTACTTCATGCAGTGGGCTTCCGGGCTCGATCACTGCCTGTTCGGCGCCACCAAGATGGACTTCGTCAATCCGGTCCGGCAGTCGGTCTGGAAGGACGAGGTGTTCCGTGAGAAGCTGAACAAGAGCTATCCGGGCTATGTCGAGATGTTCGACGCCTCGGCACCCGGCGCCAGCATCAAGTTCACGGCGCAACCGCTGTTCTTCGACCTCACCACCGAATGGGCCGCGACGCTGCAGAAGATGGTGGCCAAGGAAGTGCCGATCGACGAGGGCCTCGACAAGCTGGCCGAGAGCATCAACGGCCAGCTCAAGGAGGCCGGCCTCGGCTGATATCGGGCAGCGGCTGGCGCGCAAGCGCGGGCCAGCCGCGACCCTCAACGACACTCGCGAGGCGAAGCGGTATGCTTCGCCAACGCCCGACCGGCCGCCTTGCTCCCTTGGGCGGCCGGCAGGGCGGAGCAACCGGGATAACGGAAGAGCGCGATGACCGCGGCGACGACAGTCCACAGACCCTCCGGCTTCAGGATCAGCAAGCGGGTTCTGCCCTATCTCCTCAGCCTGCCGGCGCTCCTGGTCTGCATCGGCATCCTGATCCCGTTCCTGACCTCGGTGGTCTATTCCTTCCAGCGCTACAGGCTGAGCCAGCCATGGGCCAGGCAGTTCAACTGGGGCGACAACTACATTTCCTTCTTCACCGACCCGAAGTTCTGGAACACGCTCGAGGTGTCGCTGCTCTATGCCGGCATCACCGTGGTGCTCGAACTGCTGCTCGGCCTCGGCATCGCCATGCTCCTGCAGAAGCGCTCGACGCTGAACAACTTCATCTCGATCATGCTGTTGATGCCGCTGATGACGGCGCCGGCGCTGGCCGCGCTGATGTGGAAGCTGATGACCAATCCCGGCTTCGGCGTGCTGAGCTATCTTGCCAGCCTCATAGGCCTGCAGGACTTCCGTTGGGCGTCCTCGCCGTCGACCGCGCTGCTCACCGTCGTGCTGGTCGACATCTGGGTCTACACGCCCTTCATCATGATCCTGCTGCTCGCCGGCCTGCGCAGCCTGCCGACTCAGCCCTTCGAGGCGGCCGCGCTCGACGGCGTGCCGAGGAGCTTCGTGTTCTTCCGCATCACCCTGCCGATGCTGACGCCCTATATCCTGACGGCGACGCTGTTTCGCCTGCTCGATTCCATCCAGCAGTTCGACATCATCTACGCGATGACTCAAGGCGGCCCCGGCGACACGCTGACCGTGTTCCAGGTCGAGGCCTATCTCAACTTCTTCCAGTCGACCAATGTCGGGCGCTCGGCGGCGCTGATGATCATCCTGTGGGCGATCACCTATTTCCTCTCCAACATCTTCATCAAGAACTGGCTCCGGCTGCGCGAACGCGCCCGCGGCCAGGCATAGGAGGCAGGGATGGAACACACCTCGCTTCTCGAACGCATCCTGCGCGGCGCAGCGCTCACGCTGGTGGTGATCTTCTTCATGTTCCCGATCGCCTGGATCTTCATGATGTCGTTCCAGACCAACGAGACCATCCTGCGCATCCCGCCGCAGCTGATCTTCGAGCCGACGCTCGCCAACTACACGGCGCTGATCACCGGCAAGCTGGTGACCGCGGCCGGCACGCTCGACATCGCCTTCATGCGCAATCTCTGGAACTCGGTGTTCCTGTCGGTGACCTCGGTTGCCGTCTCGCTGCTGCTCGGCGTGCCCGCCGCCTATGCCTTCGCCCGCCACAAATTCCGCGGCTCGGAGGACATCGCCTTCACGCTCTTGTCGTTCCGCTTCGCGCCGGCGCTGCTGGTGCTGCTGCCGCTCACGCTCTATTTCCAGAAGCTCGGCCTCGCCAACACCTATATCGGCCTGATCTGGGTCTACCAGCTGATCTGCCTGCCGCTGATCCTGTGGATCGTGCGCGGCTATTTCGAGGACATCCCGGCCGACATCGAATACGCCTACCGCATCGGCGGCCATTCCTGGTTCGCCACCTTCCGCAAGATCGCGCTGCCGCTTGCCGGGCCGGGCATCGCCGCCGCCGGCCTGCTCGCCTTCATCTTCGCCTGGAACAATTTCGTCTTCGCGCTGGTGCTCGCCTCCGCCGACAAGCAGCCGGTGACGGTCGGCGCGCTCGCCTTCATCACCTCGTCCGGCATTCAGTATGGCCAGATCTCGGCCGCGATCGTGCTGTCGATCACGCCGACGCTGGCGCTGGCGCTTTACGCGCAGCGCTATCTCGTCGAAGGCCTTTCGCTCGGCGCCGTGAAAGGGTAGTTCCGATGGCCAGCCTCGAACTGAAAAATGTCGTCAAGCGCTACAAGAGCCAGACGGTCCTCGACAATCTGTCGCTGAGCGTCGCCGACGGCGAGACGCTGGTGCTGTTCGGTCCGTCCGGCGCCGGCAAGACGGTTCTGCTGCGCATGGTTGCCGGCGTCATCGACCCCGACGAGGGCAAGATCCTGATCGGCGGCGAGGACATGACCGATGTCGACGCCGAGTTCCGCGGCGTCGGCATGGCGTTCCAGAACTTCGCGCTGTTCCCGCATATGAGCGCCTTCGACAACATCGCGACGCCGCTCGAGGCCAGGCACTCCTCGCAAGGCGCGATCAAGGCCGGCGTAGAGAGCGTCGCCAAGCTGCTCAAGATCGACCATGTGCTGAGCCACAAGCCGCGCGCGCTGTCCAACGGCCAGAAGCAGCGCACGGCGCTTGCCCGCGCCCTGGTCGGTTCGCCGCCGATTCTCCTGCTCGACGATCCCTTGCGCAATGTCGACGCCAAACTGCGCTTCGAGATGCGGCTCGAACTGCCGCGGCTTCTGCACGACCGCGGCGCGACCGTCGTCTACGTCACCCAGGACTACAAGGAGGCGATGGCGCTCGGCAACCGCATCGCGGTGATGTCGCAAGGCGTCATCCGCCAGCTCGGCACGCCCGAGCAGATCTATCGTGAGCCGGCCAATGTCGAGATCGCCAGGCTGTTCGGCGACCCGACCATCAATTTGCTCGACGTCAAGCCGGCGCGCGACGCCAAGGGCATCTATGTCGGCCTGTCGAACGTCCAGGTCCATCTCGCCGGCGCCTATGAGGCGGCGGTCGGGCGCGACTGCGTCATCGGCCTGCGGCCCGAGGCGCTGAGCTTCGTCGGTGAGGCCACGCCTGGCGCCGTTCCGGTGACCGTCGAGGCCGAGACGCCGCTCAACGAAAAGATCGTCACCTTGGTGCGCACCGTGCGCGGCCGTGAAATCCTGGTTTCGCGCCCGGCTGGAACGCCGGGCCAGACCGAGGGCAAGGCGCATATCGCCGTCGACGGCAAAAGCGCGCTGCTGTTCGATCATGCCAGCGGCGAGCGCATCGGCACCAACAAGGTCGTCACTTTGCGCAGCGGAGAAGCGGCATGAGCGCCAGCGCCCTCACCATTTCCGGCGTCGACAAGTTCTACGGCCCGATCGACCGCGGCGTGCATGCGGTGAAGCAGCTGACGATGGAGATCGCCAGGGGCGAGATCCTGGCGCTGCTCGGCTCGTCGGGCTGCGGCAAGACCTCGACGCTGCGCATGATCGCCGGCTTCGAGGAGGTTTCGCGTGGCGAGATCGCCGTTGCGGGCCGCAAGGTGCACACGCTGGCGCCGGTCAAGCGCAACGTGGCGATGGCCTTCGAGGGCTATTCGCTCTATCCGCCGCTCACCGTGCGCGAGAACATGGCCTTCGCCCTGAAGGCGGCAAGGCTTTCGAAGAGCGACGTCGACGCCAAGGTCGCCAGCATCGCCAAGCTGCTCGAGATCGAGGACATCCTCGAGCGCTATCCGAGCTCGATTTCCGGCGGCCAGCAGCAGCGCGCCAGCCTCGGCCGCGCCTTGATCCGCGAGGCGGACCTGCATCTGCTCGACGAGCCGATGGGGCAGCTCGAGCCGCAGTTGCGCGCCGTGCTGCGTGGCCGCATCAAGCACTTCATCAAGGAGCGCGGCCTGACTGCGATCCTGGTCACCCACGATCAGACCGAGGCCAACGCGCTCGCCGACCGCATCGCGGTGATGGAAGGCGGCGTGCTGCAGCAGTTCGACACGCCCGACATGATCAAGCGGCGGCCGGCGAACCTGTTCACCGGCACCTTCGTCGGCGAGCCGCCGATGAATGTCTTCGAAGCCTTTGTCGGCACGACTGCCGGCAAGATCAGCCTGAAGCTCCCCGACGGGCTCTCGCTCGACTACGACAAGGATGCTTTCAGCGGCCCGGTGCGCGACCAGCTGCTCGCCCGCGAGCGTGTCGTCATCGGCGTCAGACCCTACGCGGTGCGCCGCTCGAAGGACGGCGTGCCGGCCACCGTCTCGGCCAATCAATGGCTCGGCGACCAGACCCACATCGCCGCCGATTTTGCCGGCGGATCGCTGGTGCTGGTCGAGCACGACCGCACCCGCCTCGAGCTCGGGGCGCCGATCAACGTCAGCATCGATCCGAAGAACCTGCACGTCTTCGACCAGGCCGACGGCAAGGCGATTTCGCACGGGATGGAGCTTGCCTGATGCGGGATGTGCTGATCGGCATCGACGCCGGCACGTCTGTCATCAAGTCCGTCGCCTTCGACAGGGCGGGCCGGCAGATCGCGGCCACTGCGCTGGTGAACCGCTACGAGACGCTGCCGGGCGGTGGCGCCGAGCAGGACCTGGCGCGCACCTGGGCCGATACGGCGACCACCTTGCGCCAGTTGGCCGACAAGGTGCCGGACCTCGCCAACAGGGTGATCGCCATCGCCGTGACCGGACAGGGCGACGGCACCTGGCTGATCGACAAGGCCGGCGAGCCGGTGGCCAAGGGCTGGTTGTGGCTCGACGCGCGCGCCGCCAACATCGTCGAGGAGATCCGCGCCCGGCCGGAGGATCGGCTGCGCTTCGAAAAGACCGGCAGCGGGCTTGCCGCCTGCCAGCAGGGATCGCAGTTCGTCTTCATGAAGCGCAACATGCCGGCAATGCTCGAGAGAGCCGCAACGGCGTTCCACTGCAAGGATTGGCTCTATTTCAAGCTGACCGGCGCGCGCGCCACCGACCCTTCGGAAGGGACCTTCACCTTCGGCGATTTCCGCACCCGCGACTACAGCGACGAGGTGCTCGACGTGCTCGGCGTCGCCGACCTCAGGCACCTTCTGCCGCCGATCGTCGACGGCACCAGGCACAGCGCCGGCCTGTCGAAGGCCGCGGCCGACGCGACCGGGCTCACCGCCGGCACGCCGGTCGTGCTGACCTATGTCGATGTGGTCTGCACGGCGCTCGGCGCCGGCCTGTTCGACCGCAAGCACAAGCCCGGCTGCACCATTATCGGCTCCACCGGCATGCATATGCGGCTTGCCGAGACACCGGACGAGGTGCAGCTCAACGAGGCGAAGACCGGCTACACCATGACCATGCCGGCGCCAGGCGTCTTCGCCCAGCTGCAGTCGAACATGGCGGCGACGCTCAACATCGACTGGGTGCTCGGCCTCGCTTCCGGCATCCTCGCCTCGCAAGGCATTTCGCGCTCGAACGGTGAGATGATCGCCCTGGTCGATGGCTGGATTTCGTCGTCCAAGCCGGCCTCGCTGATCTACCAGCCCTATGTGTCCGAGGCCGGCGAGCGCGGCCCGTTCGTCGACGCCAATGCCAGGGCCGGCTTCGTCGGCATCTCCTCCCGCCACGGCTATGCCGACATGGTGCGCGCCGTCTTCGAAGGGCTCGCCTTCGCTTCGCGCGATTGCTACGCCGCTATGGGCCCGCTGCCGCGGGAAATCCGCCTTACCGGCGGCGCGGCGCGCAGCCCGGCGCTGCGCAAGATCCTTGGCGCCGCCGTCGGCGCCTCCACCCGCACCAGCGAACGCGAGGAGGCGGGTGCCGCCGGTGCCGCCATGATCGCGGCGGTCTGCGTCGGCCTCTACCGGTCAATGGACGATTGCGTCGCCGAATGGGTCACCCCCCTGCTTGGCGAGGCCGAACCGAGCGACCCGGAACTCGCCGCCATCTACGACAGGATGGCGCCATCCTACACATTGGCGCACGAGGCGCTGCGTCCGGTCTGGCGGTCGATGGCCGCGACCAAGGCAGATTGAGAAGTGGAGCATGCACAGGAAAATTGCGATCATCGGCGACCGCTTCATGCTTCCGGAGGTCTTTCGGACTGAGATCGAGAAGGCCTGCGGCAACAGCCTCGACATCCGCACGCTGGAAACCGCGTGGCCCGACGAGCCGATGGAGTTCGGCAACACAGCGCTCGGCCTCGACAAGGTCAAGGAGTATTTCGGCCATCCGGACGAGGTGGTCGATTTTGTCGGCGATGCCGAGATCCTGGTGACCCAGCTAGCTCCGCTATCGGATGGAATGATGCGGCGCCTTCCGGCGCTGAAACTGGTCGCTGTGTCGCGCGGCGGACCGATCAACATCGACATGGCGGCCGCCAAGGCTCACGACATCCGCGTCGTCAACGTTCCAGGCCGCAATGCGAGCGCGGTGGCCGAATTCACCATCGGCGCCATCCTCGCCGAGACGCGGCTGATCCGCGTCGGCCACGAGGCCTTGCGCAAGGGCGAATGGCGCGGCGATCTCTATCGCGCCGACCGCACCGGCCGCGAGCTCAGCGAGATGACCGTCGGTGTCGTCGGCTACGGCAATATCGGCACCAAAGTGGTGCGCCTGCTGCGCGCCTTCGGCTGCCGCGTCCTGGTCTGCGATCCCTACGTGCAGCTGAGCGCGGACGACCACAATGCCGGCGTCGAGCTGGTCTCGCTCGACGAACTCCTGTCGCGCTCCGACGTGGTCACCCTGCATTCGCGGGTGACCGCGGAAACCCGCGGCCTGATCAACAAGGACACCATCGCCGGCATGAAGCCCGGCGTGATCTTCATCAACACCGCGCGCGGGCCGCTGGTCGACTATGACGCGCTTTACGAGGCGCTGGTCGCCGGCCATATCGCCAGCGCCATGCTGGAAACCTTCGCGATCGAGCCGGTGCCTTCGGACTGGCCGCTGCTGCAGCTGCCGAATGTGACGCTGACCCCGCATATCGCCGGCGCCTCGGTGCGCACCGTCACCTACGCGGCAGAGCAGGCGGCCGAGGAGGTGCGCCGCTATATCGCCGGCCTGCCGCCGGTCAATCCGTGCTGACCGCCATGAAGCGTTGTGAGGGTTCGGCGAGATGAGCGGCGACGGCGACATTGTCGACCTTTTCGTCATCGGCGGCGGCGTCAACGGCGCCGGCATCGCGCGCGACGCCGCCGGCCGTGGCCTGTCCGTCATCTTGTGCGAGAAGGACGATATCGCCGAAGGCACCAGCTCGCGTTCGGGCAAGCTGGTTCATGGCGGCCTGCGCTATCTCGAATATTACGAGTTCCGCCTGGTGCGCGAGGCGTTGATCGAGCGCGAGGTGCTCCTGGAATCCGCGCCCCACATCATCTGGCCGATGCGCTTCGTGCTGCCGCACAGCCCCGACGATCGCCCTGCCTGGCTGGTCCGCATCGGCCTCTTCCTCTACGACCATCTCGGCGGCCGCAAGCGGCTGCCGCCCACCCGCACGCTGAACTTGCGCACGGCGCCGGAGGGCGCGCCGATCAAGGACGCTTTCAGACGCGGCTTCGAATATTCCGACTGCTGGGTCGACGATGCCCGCCTCGTCGTCATCAACGCGTTGGACGCGGCGGAGCGCGGGGCGAAAGTCTTCACCCGCACCGCTTGCACCGCCGCCCGCCGCGACAAAGGCCTGTGGTCGGTCGAGATGCGCGACGGCAGGACCGGCGTGAGGACCGCGGTGCGGGCGCGCGCCCTGATCAACGCCGCCGGTCCCTGGGTCAACGATGTCGTCAACCGCGTCGCCGGGCAGAACTCCAAGCGCAATGTCCGCCTGGTCAAGGGCAGCCACATCGTCGTGCCGAAATTCTGGGAAGGGCGGCAGGCCTATCTTGTCCAGAACAATGACAAGCGCGTCATCTTCATCAACCCCTATCAGAACGACCTGGCGCTGATCGGCACCACCGACATTCCCTATGAAGGGCGCCCGGAAGACGTGGCGGCGGAGGAGAGCGAGATCGACTACCTGATCAAGGTCGTCAACCGCTACTTCAAGCGCGAGCTGACGCGCGGCGACGTCGTCTACTCGTTTTCCGGCGTCAGGCCGCTTTATGACGACAATGCCGACAATCCGAGCGCGGTGACGCGCGACTACATTTTCGAGCTCGATGCGCCGACCGGGCAGGCGCCGCTGCTCTCCGTCTTCGGCGGCAAGATCACCACCTTCCGCAAGCTCGCCGAGCACGCGCTCGACCGCATCGAGCCGTTCTTTCCGAAGATGGGAAAGGCGTGGACGTCCGGTGCGCATCTGCCGGGCGGCGACATCGCCAATGCCGATTTCGAGCAGTTCCTCGGCGATCTCGGCCGCGACTACCCCTGGATGCCGGCGTCGCTGCTCAAGCACTATGGCCGGCTCTACGGCACGCGCACTCGTTCCCTCATCGGCAATGCCGGTTCGCTCGACCAGCTCGGGCGGCGCTTCGGCAAGGATTTCTTCGAGCGCGAGGCGAGCTACCTGTTCGAGCATGAATGGGCGTCGACCGCTGCCGATATACTCGACCGTCGCACCAAGCACGGCCTGCATCTCTCGGCCTCCGAGAGAGGGGCCTTCGAGGACTGGTGCGCCAACCGTTTGGCAAAGGCCGGCTGATGGCAGCTCGCATTGATCACGATGCCGCCGAATTGCAGGCGTTGCGTGTCCTGTCGGCCAGTGTTGGCGCCGATCCTCTGCTGGTCCAGGGCGCCGGTGGCAACACCTCGCTCAAGCAAGCCGGTGTGCTGTGGATCAAGGCGTCCGGCACCTGGCTGATGAGTGCGGCGACAGCCGACATCATGGTGCCGGTGGCGCTGGCGCCCTTGCTCGATGCCGTCGCGCGCAAGGACCCGGCGGCCGAGAAGGCCGCCGCATTCACGCTTGCCGAGCTCAACCCGCACCAGTTGCGGCCGTCCATCGAGACGACGGTGCATGCATTGCTGCCGCAAAAGGTCGTGGTCCATGTCCACTGCGTCGAGACCATCGCCATCGCCGTGCAGACCAATGCCGAGGCCGTGCTGGAGGAGCGCCTGCGCGGCCTCGACTGGGCCTTCGTGCCCTATCGCCGCCCTGGCCTGCCGCTGGCGCAGGGCATTGCCGAACGGCTGAAGCCGCGCACCGACGTCCTCGTCCTCGGCAATCATGGGCTGGTCGTGGCAGCCGACACAGTCGCCGAAGCAAACCTGCTGCTGCGGCGCGTTACCGGCCTGCTTGCCCGCGCGCCGCGCAAAGCGCCGGCGCCCGACCTCGACGCGCTGCTCAGGCTGGCCATGGGCAGCGATTACCGCCTTCCGGTCGCGGTCGAGGCCCATGCCGCCGCCACCGATCTCGCCAGTTGCCGGATCGTCGCGTCGGGCAGCCTTTACCCGGACCACGTCATCTTCCTCGGCATAGGCTCGGTGATCGCCGGTCCGAACGAGAATGCCGCTGCCGTGGTGGCGCGGACAACGGC
>NZ_RZOS01000789.1:0-1546 GCF_004022605.1 Mesorhizobium sp. M4B.F.Ca.ET.089.01.1.1 | reverse complement strand
GCAGCCGCCCAAACGCCTATCAAGCCGAGACAAGAGAAGAGCAGAACCGCCACGATGCGCAGGAAGGGGGCACAGGTCATGACGCGAGCTCGTCTCAGTTGGCGACAGTCTTCGGGCCACCGAAGCGCTCACCCCATGACGGCCCTTGCGCGCCGAACCCGCATCTTCGAAGACCTGAAAATTTTACATCAGAACCCCTCTCGAAGGAAGGGCGAGACCGTGACCGGTCAAAGTGAGTTACTATGATCTTCGATCGATTTTCTGCTAGTATGTCGAAATCGTATCTATGGGCGCCTGATCGTTGTTCTTGGAGAATTCAATCGCATAGCTTGCACCGACTGTTTGAGTAAAACTTTAAGTACGGGGACACGAAAATGAAAGCAGCGAATTGGCTTCTGCGCCTGTGCGCCGCGAGCGCGCTCTCGATTGGCGCAGCATTGGCCTTCATGCCTTCGAAAGCCAATGCTTGCATCATTGAAGGCCTAGACGCCAACTGTTATCTTGGCGGAGTGGCCAACGGCGCGATTGTCGACACGTCTCTGGATGCCCTTCACAACATTGTTGACGACATTGTCGAAGCGGATGTCGGTCCGGCCAAGGCGGCTCCGCCGGCACCAGCCCAGACGGCGCCTTTTGGCGTTTTCGCTTCCGGCCAGCTTGCCCACACCGAACATGACGGCTTCAGGATTTCGAACAGCTTCGACACAATTGATGGACAACCTTTCGATGTCGATGAATTCTCCGCTGCCGTCAGCGTGGATTTCAATGCCGCCAGGCATTTCGGCTTCGATAATGAGCATGGGCTCAACATAGGCCTGTTTGGCGGCTATGCCTCGGCCGAGGTGAGTGTCGACGACCGCCGCTTTTCCAGCGGCGGCGATGCCACCAACAGAAGCGGCATGTTTGGCGGCTATGGACTCTATCGCCATGATACGAGTTATGCGCTTGTGGCGGTGTCCGCATTCCTCGGCAACACCGACGTCGAGAATGTGGACAGCGGCTCCGGCAACTATGACACGCAGGGCTATGCGATCACCGGGTCTGTTGGACGCATCTTCAACCTGACCGACCGGGTCCGTTTCGATCTGCGCGGTGGATTGCTGGGCGTCACTTTCACCGGCGACGGATATGAGGACAGCTTCGGCACTGATTACGGCAAGAGCCACCTGTCCTTCGGTGCGGTCAAATTCGAACCTGGCATCTATGCCGATTTCCAGCTTGGCAATGGCATGGTGATCAGCCCCTACGCACGTGCCGATTTCCAGCAGCGTTTCGGCTACTCCAACACGGCCAGCGTCGAGGGCGAGGAAAGCGAATTCGAGGACGCGGACTTTTCCGTGGCGCTGTACTCCGGATTCAATCTGAAGATGACGGGATCCACCACGCTCAGCTCCGAAATTCGCGGCAAGTGGTCCGCGGACAGCACGACCGTCGCCGGCAAGCTGGGCCTGAAGATCGCCTTCTGAGTGGATGTCGACGAATCGAAGCGGTGACGGCGGCGATGCCAAGGGCATTTCGGGCGACGCCGGCGATGGCGGACTGGGTG
>NZ_RZOS01000788.1:0-1555 GCF_004022605.1 Mesorhizobium sp. M4B.F.Ca.ET.089.01.1.1 | reverse complement strand
CACCAATGCCGTCCGGCATGCCCCACCGCCGGCGAAGCCAACCTCCATCGACGATACGCTGATTCAGGAGCTCGAGGTTTCGCTCGATGAATCGCATGCGAGCAAACCGGCCGCCAAGGCGCCGCCGTCGCTCGACGATGAAATGACGAAGCTGCTCGGCGAACTCGCCAGCCAGAAGCGCTAGAACGGCGCGTCGTTTCGCGAAGACGCAGAACGCGCCATCTGCTTGTTTCGACACGATTCCGGACGGAAAGCCGTTTCACGCCTGTTCCTGGATTTGCCTGCCCCAGCAAGGCCGAAATCCGGCGACACGCTTGGGCAACCGAGGGAGCCGCGTCACGCGGGCACAAAAATGGCCGGTCGCCCGGCCATTTTCTAAACCCCTGGGTGATTATCCCAGCGCGTCAGTCGTCGCGATAGACCTTCTCCCGGCGCTCGTGGCGCTCCTGCGCCTCGATCGACAGTGTCGCGATCGGACGCGCATCGAGCCGCTTCAGCGCAATCGGCTCGCCAGTCTCCTCGCAATAGCCGTAAGTGCCTTCGTCGATGCGCTGGAGCGCGGAATCGATTTTCGAGATGAGCTTGCGCTGACGATCGCGGGCGCGGAGTTCAATGGCTCGGTCGGTTTCCGAGGAGGCGCGGTCGGCGAGGTCGGGATGGTTGGCGTTTTCTTGCTGCAGGATTTCGAGGGTTTCGCGCGCTTCGCGCAAAATGTCGTTCTTCCAGGCGACGAGCTTCATTCGAAAGTAAGATTTCTGCCGTTCGTTCATGAACGGCTCGTCTTCAGAGGGTACGTAATCGGCGGTAACGATGTCGTTCATTCGACTCACCCAACAACCCCAAATTTGGCGCCTATATATTCGCGCAGAGAACCGTGCACAAGCGCAATCGGCGACCGTTTCACGCAAATGTAATATCGGACCCACAGCTGTCCATGATATCGTTATGCTTGCGAGCGGAAATCGAATTCATCCATGATTCGTTGTGGTTGAAGGCTATTGGCCATTGTGCGCCATGGCTTTCTCGTGGCTAATCCCATTGTGCCAACCAGGCATTTTGGGGGAGCGGTGAGCAAACTCTACCTGTTGAGACATGCCAAGGCCGGATGGGCGCTGCCCGGCGTCCGCGACTTCGACCGTCCGCTCGATGCCTCCGGCATCGCCGATGCCGAGGCGATCGGGGCAGCCATGCGCAGCCGCAACTACGTGCCCGACCTGACCCTTTGCTCCAACGCAAAACGGGCCCGCCAGACCCTGGAGGGACTGGCCGGCCAGACAGATACCGGCCGGGTGCTGTTCTTCGACACGCTCTACAGCGAGGACGCCGCCGGCTATCTCGGCATCATCCGCGACAATGGCGGGGTGGACTCGCTGCTGGTCATCGGCCACAATCCGATGACGGAGGATCTCGCCATGGCGGTCTCGGGCGACGGCGAGGAGGCCGCGCGTGGCATAATGAACCATGGTTTCCCGACATCTGGCCTCGCAGTCGTCCGCTTCCCCGGCAGTCTTGCCCATGCCGAGCAGGGCAGCGGCTATCTCGAGGCCTTTCTGAC
>NZ_RZOS01000787.1:0-1563 GCF_004022605.1 Mesorhizobium sp. M4B.F.Ca.ET.089.01.1.1 | reverse complement strand
AACTTATGCTGACCTCAGCATAATTCCCAGTTGGCAAGTTTGTTGCGGAAGCGTTCGGGCGGGCGGGGCGTGCCATCCGACCAGGAGACGAGTGAGCCGATCGGGGCGAGATCGAAGACGAGTGACGCAGACATTGGAACTCCTCTGGTTTCTGCGGTGCGCGAAAACGAAAGCGCCGCCGGGGGGTGCCGGCGGCGGTGATCATTCGGAAAGGAGAAGGGCGGCGGCTATTCCGCCGCGATGCCGTAGGCAGAATGCTCTTCGGCAAGCCCGTCTGAGGTGTCCTCCGGAATGTCGGCGTCGACCAGTTCCGGCTCCGTAGCGCCGTGTTCATCGGCGATATCAGTGTCGTCGAAATTCACGTCAGCGATGGGCGCAGCGTCGACACTGTCGCCGCCTGCATCATCGGCGGCGCCATGCTCGTCCGCATCATCTGCCTGCCGCATCAGATCCGCGATATCGAGCGGATCGGGCGCGAAGAGGGCGGCGGGATGAACGAAGGTCGCCTCGGCCTTGAAGTGCTCGACGAGGGCTGAGCGTGTCTCACGCACCCGCGGCCGCGGCTGGATGTCGGCTCCACTGGCCGCAGCCTCGAGCGCCTGGCGCGACAGGCAGGCGAGGAAGTCTTCGGTGCCCATATTCGGCAGGTACCCGTCGGCACCGATCGCTTCGCCGGCGATGCGGGAGACGACGCCGCTGTTCGACATGCCGCGCCGGCAGGACAGAACCTCGACCAGCATGGAGCGCGCAGCGACCCGCACCCTCTCCATGTCGAAGGAAAACCGCCCGTCCTCGGTGAAGAGCCGCGCCACATGGCGCTTGAAGCGCTTCGGCCCGAACACATGATCGTTGGCGCCGGAGTCGACCCGGACATTTTGCCCGGCAAAGGCAATGACCATGAGCGCCATCAGCATGTCGTCCTCGATCGGCGCGCGCGCCAGCGCCTCGTGCAGCGCATCGGTGCGGAAGTCGCCGATCATGTCATGGCCCTTCTGCGTGACCTCCGGCCGCGACTTCGCGCCGCCTACATCCTCCTCGGCCTCGTTGGAGCCGTCGGCGACCGCGCCCGTTTTCCCTGCAGCAGGCTTGGGGTCCGGCATGCGATAGTGCACGGTCTGCACCTTGCCATCGCGGTCGAGATACATGCCGGTGTGGTCGCCCTTGCCCGGCTTGCCATAGAGGCGCTCGGCCTTCTTCGGCAGTTCCGGCTGGCCCCAGCCGTTGACTTCGACGAGCACGCCCTTCCTGGGCAGATTGTTCGTCATCCACTCCTGCTGGGCGCCGAGGAAAGCCTCGACGTCGATCGTATAGCGGCTATCCTCATCGGCTGGCGCGAACAAGTCCTCGACCCAGGCGATGCCATAGGCCTGCGCCAGGTCGTCGCCGAAGCTTGCATCGCGCGCATACATGCGGGTCTTTGTGAGGCCCTGCGCCACACTCCACCACGACACCTGCGGATCGGCTTTCGATGGCTTGTGCTTCTTCCAGACTTCTTTCTGCTCGTCGAGCGAGGCGGAAGCGATGGTGCGCAGCTGGCCCTCGTTGGGCATGTCGCCCCTGGCC
>NZ_RZOS01000786.1:0-1566 GCF_004022605.1 Mesorhizobium sp. M4B.F.Ca.ET.089.01.1.1 | reverse complement strand
GGAGAAGGCGACGACGTCGACGCGCAGCGCACGCGCCTCGACCGGGTCGGGCCTGCCGATCGCGGCCATAGACGGCAGGCCCGACCCGGTCGAGGCGCGTGCGCTGCGCGTCGACGTCGTCGCCTTCTCCGGCACACCGGAGGCGGCACGCGTCGTGCGCAAGGTCATCGCCGAGCGCGCCGGCCCAATCGTGCCGTTGGTCAGCGAGGTGCTCAACCCGGCGGCCTACGCGCATGAGCGCGCCGTCTGCGTCGACACCACGGCGGCCGGCGGAAACGCCAGTCTGCTGGCTGCTGCCTAGGGTGTGTTGATATTCAGGTGAGGCCGGCCTGCAAATGGCGGCTTCCTGCGCTTCCGGTGCTCACGTGCTTCAAGTACGCTCCGCTCCGGTTCTCGGAAGCCACCATTTTGAACTCGGCCTGACCTGAATCTCGACACACCCTTACCGTCAACCGAGATTGACCGCGCGCCAGCGGCTACGCCCCCCTCGACAACCGAGAACCCCTCGAACTGGGGATGACCGAGATAGTGAACCTTCGAGGTGCCGGCGTTGCGATGGGCGGCGCGGAAGTTTTCCGACTTCGTCCAGGCGACGAAATCCTCGTGGCTGGCCCAAACCGTGTGCGAGGCGAACAGCGTGTAGCCCTGGTTCTCGTTGACCGGACCGCGCGGCAGGTGGAATTCCCTGAAGCCTTTCATGTCGGAGAGGCTGGAATCGCGGTTCTTCCAGACATCCTCGAAGGCGTCTTCCGAGCCGTTCTGGACCTTGAAGCGGTTCATGGCGATGTACATTGGCTATTCCTTTGGCGATCTATGGTGGGTGGTTTCGAAGCCGATCAGAACGGACCGATTGGGGCTCTGAACCGCCAGCTCGAAATTCCGATCTCCGGCGGAATGGGAGGGAAGGGTGACTGCTGGCGCACCAGGTTCAACGCGAACTGATCGAGTTCGGGTGAACCTGAACTTTTGGCGAGCTCAAGGTCCGTGACGCGGCCATTCGCCAACACCACAAAGCTCACCGTGGCATTGTTGAGAGCCTTGGCCTGCGCCGACTTTGAAACAAGACGATTGGCCTTCGCCAGCTTGCTGGCGATCTCGCCACTGTAGCGCGATCTCGCCGCTTCGCCGTTCGCTGCCTTGGCCCTGCCCTTGCTGGCGATCGACGCCTTGATCTCTTGCCCGTCCGCCGTGCCGCGCGCGTCGGCCATCTTGCTTACAGCGCACGAACCGTCGGCAGGGCTCGGCCTCGGGGTCGGGACGGGCGGCTGCCCGGAAAAAGCCGGTTCAGGCTCGGAGCTTTCGTCCTGGATCGCGGAAGTCACCGGCTGCTCATCCGCCTGCGCCGCACTGTGCAGGTTGTCTCGCGGCGTTCCGGCGATCAAAATGTCAGGTGCCGGGTCTGGCTTTTCGACGGTTTCCTTCGCAGGTGCTGGCGCTGCCGACTCTCGTTGCGCCTGGGGAGTTGGCGCCGGTTTCACTGCCGGCGTCGTCGGTGATTTCGGGGTTGGCACCAGCGCGACGTTGACCGCGCCCGGCATTTGTCCATCCGAGGCGCTGCCGACGACG